>JAOZQX010000179.1 GCA_029931995.1 Bacteroidales bacterium | reverse complement strand
TTAGAAATACTTTTTAAAAAATCAAGGCCTGATAGTTTAGGCATTCTAATATCCAGAAATATAAGGTCAACCGTTGACTTATGAAGAAAAATTGTTGCCTCAACAGCATTTGCACACTTGGCGCATAATTCTAACGAATCCAAAGAATTGATATACTTTTCTAAAATCTGTAGAGCCAAAGGTTCGTCATCAACAATAAGGCACTTTAGTTTCTTCATAACAAAAATATTCTTAATTCAATCTCAAATCTATCAAACAAATCTCTAATCTCCAATTTATGCTTATCAGGATAAAGAATCTCTAATCTTCTTTTTACATTCTTTAATCCCAAACCACCTATAGAATTTTCATTTGGTATTTCCTGCTGTATGCTATTGACCACTTTTAAATAAACTTCTTTTTGTGTACTGTCAATGTTAATTTTTAAAAATCCTTTATCAATCATAGTAGATAAACCATGTTTAAAAGCATTCTCTATAAACGGAATTAGCAGCATTGGAGCAATATGCTGATCTGTAAAAGAAATATTCTTTTTGTATTCTATAACAGATGGGGTTTTGAAACGTAAAGATTCCAAGGCTATATAATTGTCAATGAACCGTACTTCCTCATCAATATTAACCCATTTTTTTTTCTGACTATCAATTACATACCTCATAAGCTCTGATAGTTTTAAAATTACATCCGGAACCTCTTCTGAATTGTTCAAACTTAAAGAATACAAGTTATTTAGCGTGTTAAAGAAAAAGTGAGGGTTTATTTGAGATTTCAACAAATTCATTTCGGTTTCCAGTTGTTTATATTCAGCTTCCTGCAACAAGTATTGACTATAAAGTTGCTTTCGACTATATCGAACAGCAGTTGCAATTACAATTAAAATAAGGGAAACCAAAACGCCAGAAATATGCGAATTGGGTTCCGTAAACAGAATATCAAAAAGGATTTCAATCAAATAACCCGACAAAGCCACAATTGTTATAGTGGCGATGAAATAGATAAAGTACTTCCTTTTCTTAAAATAATTATCTAAAAAATAGAAATGCACATAAATCGGAAGTGGTGCCGGTACAATAATCAGAGTTGCAATATTAAATGCTATTTGAATATCACCTTGTATAAACACAATTAAAAAAAGTATAACATATCCAATTGTCCAAAAAAGGATATTCCATATTATGGTGTTTCTCAGTATTTTAATCATCAATTATTTTTTTGCAATTTACCACGAAAATAACTAAAACCCAAAGTAATATGATAAACGCCATTTATCAATTCCAGGAATATGTTAATCAAAAAAACATTAAGTCTTATCATATTTATTTGCACAATTAAATTAGCATCCAGATTTTTGATAAAAAATTAAAACAACTAAAAATATGAAAAAAATGAAAAGTATAATTTTACTCCTTCTCATAATTGTTGGCAGTAATGTAAATGCCGAAATGGCAAATAAAAACGCCATAATTGAAAAAACCAGTGAATTGATTCAGACTTACACAGAACTCGATCAGTTTAATGGTGTAGTTATATTAGAACATAAAGGGCAAATCATTCTTGAGAAGCACTATGGCATGACTGACAGTATTGAAAACTTTGTTACCAATCCTCAAAGCAGATTCATAATTGCCTCGGTATCAAAACTATTGACAAAGCTTGCAATTTATAAATTAGAGGAAGAAGGAAAGCTATCAGTTAATGATTATCTAAATCAATTCTTCCCAAATTTTCCACAGGGTAATAAAATCACAATTGACATGATGCTAAGCCATCGTTCAGGTATAACAAGAGAATCGGGGGCATCTTTCTTTGAAGAAATTAGTATGCAGAGTATTATTGACTCTATTCAATCGCAAAAACTTGAATTTGAGCCAGGCACCAGAGAATTATATTCAAATGCAGCTTATATCATGCTGGCAGGTATTATTGAAAAAGTTAGCGGGAAGAAATTTGAAAATTATATGCTTAAAAATATCTACAAACCGCTAAAAATGAAGAACACAGGAATGTTCCAATTGAACAAAAAAATCAATCATCTAACGCACGGTTATATTAAATAAAACAATGCAATTGTAAAATTGAAAGATGTTCTGGTAAATTCGTATGGGTGTGGAGGGATTTATTCAACGGCCAAAGATTTAATAACCTTCTCAAAATCTCTTTCGAATACAAAATACATCAGTCAATCTGTATACAATAAAATGAAAGCCAATGAGAAAAACATTGGTTGGATTGGAGCAAATATCGGGTACCGAGCATATTTTAATAAATTTTGTGATAACGATTTTACAGTCATTATTTTAAGTAACTATCATCTGACACCAATAAATGAAATTGTTTCAAAATTTAAAGCAATATATCATGGGGAAAAATATGAACTTCCAAAAGCTACAAATAGAAAAGCAATAACTTTGGATGAGTCTATAATGAAAAAATATGAAGGTGTTTACGCTCTCGAAATGGACACAAAAATGAAATTTGAATTTAAGATGGAAGATGGAAAATTTTATTTTATCCAACTTTTAAACAACGATAAATCTGAATTACATGCCGAATCAGAAAACAAATTCTTTTACGACTTTGATTCGGAAGATACAATAGTTTTCGATCAAGATGAAAAGGGTAACTATTCTATGATAATTTCAGCTCAGGGGATGCAGCTAAAAGGCACTAAAGTAGAATAATACATATTATTGACTAATAAGGAATGCATCCTTAATTCCAAATCACAGTATCAATATTTACTAAATGCAGGCTTGCCTATAGGCAAGCCTGCATTCTTTTTTAAATTTTAAAGCAATCACAAAAAATTGTACTTTTGCAATCCAAAATAAGGACTAATGTTAGATAAGTTACGAGCCATAAAAGAACGCTGGGAAAGCATTGGAGAAGAGATGAATGATCCTTCGGCAATGTCGGATATGAAAAAATACATCAAGCTAAACAAGGACTACAAAGAACTGGAGCCCATTGTTGAGGCTTATGAAGTTTATAAAAATGTGCTTGACAATATCACTTCAACCAAAGAAATTCTAAAAACAGAAAAAGACGATGAATTCCGTTCTATGGCCAAAGAGGAACTGAATGAGCTGGTAGAAAAACGTGATGAAATGGAAGAGGAAATCCGCATTATGTTAATTCCTGCTGATCCTGAAGATGGAAAAAATGCTATCGTTGAAATCCGTGCCGGTGCTGGTGGCGATGAAGCCAGTATTTTTGCAGGTGATCTATACCGCATGTATCTTAAATTTTGTGAAACCAAAAAATGGAAAGTAGACGTTGTTGATGAAACAGAAGGAACAGTGGGTGGTTATAAAGAGGTTGTCTTTAATGTTAGTGGGAATAATGTTTATGGACAATTGAAATACGAATCGGGAGTACACCGCGTGCAAAGAGTACCTAAAACCGAAACTCAAGGTCGTGTACACACTTCAGCAGCTTCCGTAGTTATTCTTCCCGAGGCTGAGGAATTTGATGTAGATTTGAAAGATGCTGACATTAAAAAAGACACGTTTTGTAGTTCTGGGCCTGGTGGGCAATCGGTTAATACAACTTATTCGGCCGTTCGTTTAACACACATTCCTACCGGAATTGTAGCTACTTGCCAGGATCAAAAATCGCAAATAAAAAACCTTGCAAAAGCAATGGTGGTGCTTCGTACACGTATTTACGAAGTTGAGTATAAAAAATATCTTGACGAAGTAACTTCCAAACGTAAAACCATGGTTTCTACAGGTGATCGTTCAGCAAAAATTAGAACTTACAACTGGCCTCAAGGACGAATAACAGATCATCGCATTGGGCTAAACTTATACAATTTACCAAACGTTATTGATGGCGATATTCAAGAGCTGATCGATCAATTACAATTAGCAGAAAACGCAGAACGTCTCAAAGCTGATATAGAATAAACTTTGTTGGAAGACCGAAGTCAGAAGTTGAAAGAATTTTTCTTCGGTCTTCCGACTTCAAACTTCTGACCTTCGATTCCGCCTAAGTTTTTATAAGCTGAAAGTGGATGCCCTAATTACATAATTTTAACTATTTTTGAGACCCATAAAATTTTTCTATGAACAAAGTGAAAAATAATAATACCCGATTAGA
>JAOZQX010000178.1:3209-4105 GCA_029931995.1 Bacteroidales bacterium | reverse complement strand
TAAAAAAACATCAGATATTATATGAATAATCTAATATTTAAAACCATGAAAATAGATTTAATTGCAGCATTTAGTGTAACAAAAGAAGAAAATATTAATGATAGTATTGATGCCATTCAGGACATTCTAATCGATAATGAGGAAATTAAGCTGGTTTATTCTCACATCAGAGATAAAGTTTGGTTTACAAATAAAAGAATAATAGCTTTGAATGTTCAGGGAATAACCGGAAGTAAAAAAGAATATCGTTCATTCCCCTATTCAAAAATATCATCATTTTCGATTGAAACCGCAGGAACCTTTGATGGAGATAGTGATTTCAGAATTTGGTTAAGTGGAGTTGGGGTATTTGAGATTAAGTTCAGAAAAAAATTAGACATAAAAAAAGTTGGTCGATTTTTAAGTGAAAGACTTTTAACAGATTAGATAATAAATAAAGATTATGAAAAAAATTATCGGATTAATATTTTGCGTTTTATTAATGGCAGCATGCAGTCAAGTAAATAATGGCGATATTGCCTATAGGATAACAGAGAAAGATTTAATCCCGGAGGGAATTACTTATTCTTCAACAACGGATGCATTTTATATCAGCAGTATTTATAAAACAAAAATTGTTCAGGTCGATGCTAAAACAGGAGCATTCAAAGATTTTATTCCTTCCGATTTAGTGGACATGAGATTTTTGGGAATGATTACGGATGAAAGCCGTGGTCATTTATGGGCTTGTGGCAATATGACAAAAAATGGCGAAACATTTTCCACGGTCTCTAAGTTCAATTTACAAACTGGCGAATTATTAAAATCCTATTCCTACCCCGATACCATTGCCAATACTTATAACGATCTTGTTTTAGATAATGCATTTTATACAATGATGGGTTATTCATCCAATG
>JAOZQX010000178.1:1529-3199 GCA_029931995.1 Bacteroidales bacterium | reverse complement strand
ATATCCATTTAAATATCAGTCCTGAAATATAGATGCTATATGTAGGTAATGTATATTTTACAGATTCGGACGGGCAATGTGTTTATAAAATTGGCAAGCAATCGGATTCAATAAGTGTCTTTTTTGATGGAAAAGAAATCGCCTATCCGAATGGGATAACAATTTCCCCCGACTATAAATATCTTTATATAGCATCATTTAATAATGGCATTCGGATATTGGACATTGAGAAGCGGGAGATTATTGGTGAACCTCTAACTTTAATTAATTCGACCGGACTTGATGGAGTAAAATATTATGAGCATAGCATCATCGGAATTCAAAATGCAGTAAGGTTTAGAAGCGACCGAAAAATTGTTCAATATTTTTTAGACGAAAGCGAAACAAAAATTGTTGACATGAAAATCATCGACCAAAATAATCCACATTTCGACATTCCAACTACTTTCGTAATCGCAGATGATTATTTATATTGTTTGGCTAATAGTCAGTTAGGTAATATTTCTACTGAGGATGAAATACGCAGTGTTGAAGCACTTGATGATGTTCTTGTTTTAAAATATAAATTGAAATAAATCTTACTCGCTCGCTTTTGTAAAACCTGCTAAACTTTCGGAAAGTAATTTTTTTTAATACACCACGCAACCAAAGCCCCTCTTTTTGCATCTAAGTAATAGTTAATAATTAATTAGCAAATTTTGTATGAAAAAATCAGTTTTATTCATATTAATAATGTTGGTTGGTATTATTGGTTGTAGAAAAGAAGATGTAAGCTCGCCACAGTCAATTCTTCTTGATGATCCAAATAATACAGGGATTAGTGACCAAATTATAATTACCAACAGCAGTTTTTTTGGTATATTCTCTTATAACGATCATCCATTCACAATTCGGAATGTCAACATTCAGAATGACAATATTATTATCAGCATAACCTACAGTGGTGGTTGTGGAGCAATTGGAAAATCGCTGATAGCAGGGTCTGAAATTATGGAATCGAATCCTCCACAAAGGCATTTAAAATTATTTTTCACGGATTGGGATCAATGCGAAGCGGCAATAAATGTAGAATGGACTTACAACATCACACCCTTAAGAGTAGATGGTTTCAACAGTGTAATCCTGCATTTTGAAGGTTGGAATATCCCCCTGCTTTATGAATATTAGAATCTAGCTAAATATATTACTTACAAAGCTTTGAAACATTCTCTTCATTAATCAGGATTTGTGGCTTTTTGAATAAAGGCTTCATATACTCCAAAGCTTTCTCTAGATTTTCAATCGCTTTTTCGGTTAGTCCTTCTTTAAATGCCCATTCAGCTCCTTTGATATGCAACAAATAAGTTGCAGGTGCATTGCCATATATTTTCTTACATAAATCAACAATATAACCTGGTGAAGCCGCATGGGTGGTATAAGTTATTTTGGAAGACTCAGTTACTTTTGAGATGCAAAAATCTTCAATATCCTCCACCGAGGCATCAATAAAAATAGCTAAATCTTTATCAGCAATGGCATCAGCATCTTCAATGTTGAGCTGATAATTGCTATCCAGTTCAAATCCCTCCAAACCCTCTTTCTTAATCCATTCTTCAATTCGCTCAATAAAAGCATTTCCCAATCCATCATCTTGTCGGCCGGGATTACCGTAACCGTAAAGTAAAATTTTC
>JAOZQX010000178.1:0-1519 GCA_029931995.1 Bacteroidales bacterium | reverse complement strand
TGGTAAGATGGAACCTACCATGATAAAACAATCCTTAACACGTGATAATAATGATTATTATATCACGGACGTTTCATGGCGCAAAAGTAAAAATAAATATCCAGTCTATAAAGAATAAAAAACGGGTTGCAATTAATAATTACAACCCGTTTGCATATAAACTACCTCCGTAGTTTTATGGTCTGATCATTATGATCTTTTTTTGCTGATCAAATTGTTTTTAGCATCGTAAAGAGCAATTTCTAAAGGCATTTTTCCAATAGCGTGCGTAGCACAACTTAAGCAAGGATCGTATGCACGAATAGCAACTTCACAAGCATTCATCATAGGTTCAGTAATTTCCGCCTGACCAGTCATTTGGTCTTCGGCAACTAAACGAACAGCCTCATTCATTGGCATATTATTGTTTGTTGTAGAAACAATAAGGTTAGCCATTTCAATTTGATCTTTTTCGTTGATTTTATAATGGTGGAATAAAGTTCCACGAGGTGCTTCAATTAAACCAACACCTTCGTTTACTTTAGTCCCTTTAGTTGTTAAATCACCTCTCAACAAATCAGGATCGTTTAATAAATCTTTCATCATCTCAGCTGAGTGTAATAACTCAATCAAACGAGCCCAGTGCATATGCATCGACATATTATTTGGTTTACCGTTTGTATATGCTTTAAAGATTTCAAGTTCTTTCTGAGCCAATGGAGATGGAATGAAATCACAAGTATTCATACGAGCCAAAGGACCAACACGATACCAACCGTCTTTTTTACCATATTCAAGTAAATAAGGGAATTTCATATAAGACCAGTCACGAACTTCTTCACCAATATATTTCAGGTAATCCTGATAATCTACATCGTGAAGAATTTTCTTACCATCAGAATCAATAGCTCTAAGTACACCATGATAAAGATCCAATGCACCGTCTTTACGTACCAAACTCAAATGGCTTGATGGGAAAGCAGCGAATGTATCAATTAATTGAGTGTGCTCTTTATGGTAACCTTTGAAAAGATCCAATGCATCCTGAGCCCATGAAATCATTTTTTCAATATTTAATGGATCGGGACCGTTAAGGAAATTCTCACGTTCTTCATTGGTTAAATGACGGTTAATTCCACCGGGTATTGCCCCTGTTCCGTGAATTTTTTTACCGGCTGTAGCTTTAATAATTTCCTGGCCATATTTACGCATCATCACACCTTGAACCGCAAGATCAGGGAATTTTTGCGCAACGCCAATTATGTTACGAATTGCCGGATCAGCATCAATACCGAATAATAAATCGGGAGATACTAAGTGAAAAAAGTGAAGTGCATGAGATTGGAACGTTTGTCCGTAATGCATCAAACGACGCATTTTTTCACCGGTTGGAGTTAATCCATCACCGGTACCGGCACCAACAATTACGTCGAGTGCTTTGGCAGCAGCCAAATGGTGAGAAACAGGACAAATTCCGCAAAGACGTTGTACTAATACCGGAGCTTCCCAGTAAGGACGACCTTGTACGAAACGTTCAAAT
>JAOZQX010000177.1:1590-4137 GCA_029931995.1 Bacteroidales bacterium | reverse complement strand
ACAATTCGCATTGTTGATCGATGGCAGCATTCATAAAATAGCCCACCATGGTAGGAGCCGGACCATTAATAGTCATCGATACCGATGTTTTTGGATCGGCCAAATTAAAGCCCGAATACAATTTCTTTGCATCATCCAAACAACAAATCGAAACTCCAGAATTACCAATTTTTCCGTAAATATCAGGTCGTCTGTCAGGATTCTCGCCATAAAGAGTTACCGAATCGAAAGCAGTTGACAAACGTTTTGCAGGCATCCCCAACGAAACATAATGAAAACGACGGTTGGTACGTTCAGGTCCACCTTCTCCGGCAAACATCCGCGTAGGATCTTCTCCTTCACGTTTGAATGGAAATACGCCCGCAGCATATGGAAACTCACCCGGTACATTTTCGCGAAGCACCCATTTTAAAATATCTCCCCAACCCTCATATTGCGGAAGGGTAATTTTAGGGATTTGCAAATGCGATAATGATTCGGTATGCGTTTCAACTGAAATTTCTTTATTCCGAACTTTGTATTTATAAATCGGCTCTTTAAAGGCTTTTTTCTTTTCTTCCCATGATTCAATAATCTCTTTAACGTGACCATCTAAATCGCGTTCAATTTTTTGGTAAGCTTCTTCCAAATCAGCAATCGACAATTTGTTTTTTTCAGGATCCAGCGTTTCAATAGCCTTTTTCAAGGCATACATTCTTTGCGCTACGACAGCCTGATCTTCAGCCCATTTATTGTAGGTGCGAATAGTATCTGAAATTTCGGAAAGATAACGAGTACGGTTCGGTGGAATAATAAAAACCTTTTCCGACATTTCGTCGGTAGCTTCCATTTTCGAATTGAAATCAACCTTTGTCTTTTCCTTGATTTTTAAAATCAATGCACGGTACAATTCGTTTACACCCGGATCATTAAATTGCGAAGCAATAGTTCCGTAAACAGGCATTCCATCCACATCATCATGCCAAAGTTGATGGTTTCGGGCATATTGTTTTTTTACATCACGAAGTGCATCCAATCCCCCTCTTTTATCAAACTTATTCAATGCAATAACATCAGCAAAGTCAAGCATGTCAATTTTTTCGAGCTGAGTAGCTGCCCCATATTCGGGAGTCATTACGTACATTGAAATATCGCTATGGTCGATAATTTCGGTATCCGATTGTCCGATACCAGAAGTTTCTAAAATAACCAAATCAAAATTCGCTGCCTGAACAATGGTTTCGGCATCTTTCACATAGCGCGACATGGCCAAATTAGATTGACGAGTAGCCAACGAACGCATATAAACCCGATCGTTGAAAATTGAATTCATGCGAATACGGTCGCCTAAAAGTGCACCGCCCGTTTTCCGTTTCGATGGATCAACCGAAATAATGGCGACAGTTTTATCCTCAAAATCGGCCAAAAACCGACGAACCAATTCATCCACCAAAGAAGATTTTCCAGAACCTCCTGTTCCTGTTATCCCCAATACCGGAGCTTTATGTTTTTCTGCTCTTATTCGGATTTCCTTTAATAAATCTTCTACTTCTTCAGGATTATTTTCAGCCGCTGAAATAAGACGACCTAAAGTTTTAGGGTCTTTTTCGAGAATCCCATTTAATTTCACATCTATGTTTTTCCCTGTTGGGAAATCTGATTTTTCCATTAAATCGTTGATCATCCCCTGCAAACCCATTGTACGGCCATCATCAGGTGAATATATTCGAGCAATTCCGTATGTATGCAATTCTTCCATTTCTTCAGGAAGGATAACACCCCCACCTCCACCAAAAATCTTAATATGCTCACATCCTCTTTCTTTCAGTAAATCGTACATATACATGAAAAATTCGGTGTGGCCTCCTTGATAAGAAGTAATTGCAATAGACTGAACATCTTCCTGAATCGCACACTCCACAATTTCCTGAACCGAACGATTGTGCCCAAGGTGAATTACCCCTGCTCCGGTGCTCTGAATGATACGACGCATCACATTAATGGCGGCATCGTGGCCATCAAATAAAGAAGCGGCTGTAACAATACGTATATGATTTATTGGCTTATAAATCTTAGTACTCAACATAGTCTGTATTTTAATTTATTAGGTTAACGCAAATATACGGATTCCTTTCTAATTTTTAACACTTTAGGCCATTTTGAAAGGCTTGTGAATGAGGGAATTTATTTTAATTCTTAATGATAAAATCTATAATATTGCAGCCTTTTTTGTACATTTAGTATCATAAACCTAAAGATGAAATACTTATGATTAAGCAACTTGTTTTTGCCACAACCTTACTCATTACATTAGGAGTTTTCGCATGGACTATTCTGCGAATTTTCTCTTACATAAAATTTACAAAACCTTACCCAATTAAAGATATTCCAAAACGTTTTTGGATCATGATGGAAGTGGCAATCGGACAAACAAAAATTTTCCGCAAACCCGTCATTGGGCTTTTGCATGCCCTTGTATTTTGGGGATTTTTGGTGATTCTGGTTGGAAGCATTGAGATGGTAATTGACGGACTCTTTGGTACCGAACGCATACTTTCAGTAATGGGT
>JAOZQX010000177.1:0-1580 GCA_029931995.1 Bacteroidales bacterium | reverse complement strand
TTTGCCTCCGGCGATGTGTTTGCTTTTATCATTGCCATTGCAATTTTGGTTTTTCTTTTCCGTAGAATTTTTATGCACATAAAACGCTTTTATGGTGTGGAAATGAAAAAAATTTCGAAGCTTGATGCCAATCTGGCGCTAACAATCATTTTCTTACTAATGATTACCCTTTTGGGGATGAATACTTTTTATGTTTTGCACGCAAAGGTTATCGGGCATGAAGTTTTGGGTATTTATCCGGTAAGTGAATATTTTGCTTCACTGATTTCGGGTGTACCCGATCATTGTATTTTTTACACCCACGAACTCAATTGGTGGGCTCATATCTTATTGATTTTTCTTTTTGCAAATATGCTTCCTTATTCAAAGCACTTCCACGTATTTATGTCGGTACCAAATGTATTTTTGAGCCGTTTACAGCCTTTAGGATACTTGGATAATATGCCTGCAATTACCAAAGAAGTGAAATTAATGATGGATCCAAATGCTGCTTTTGCAACACCTCCTGAAGGCGAGGAAGAAGAAGCTATTGAACGTTTTGGGGTGTTGGATGCAAATGATGCCACCTGGAAAAACTATGTGGATTCTTTAGCTTGTACCGAGTGTGGAAGATGTACAGATGTTTGTCCGGCAAACACCACAGGTAAATTACTTTCGCCTCGTAAAATCATGATGGATTTACGTGCCCGGATGAAAGAAAAAGGGCCCGGTTTGGTGAAAGAAGGAAAAAATTTCACGGATAATAAATCACTGATCCGTGATTATATTTCGGAAGAAGAATTATGGGCTTGTACCACTTGTAATGCCTGTGCGCAGGAATGCCCGATCAACATCAATCACCCAAGTTTAATCGTGGATATGCGCCGTTATTTGGTGATGGAAGAATCGGCTGCTCCCGGAGAATTAAATGCCATGTTTAGCAATATTGAAAACAATGGAGCACCCTGGCAATTTTCTCCCGAAGACCGGATGAAATGGGTTGAAGATGTAAATCTGGAAGTTCCACAAATGGCTGACAAACTAGCTGAAGACAAAAATCCTGAATATTTATTTTGGGTAGGTTCTGCCGGAGCTTTTGATGATAGAGCTAAAAAAGTTAGTCGCGAATTTGTTAAAATCCTAAACCATCTTAACGTAGATTATGCCATTCTTGGAATTGAAGAAACTGATAGTGGTGATGTGGCTCGCCGTGCAGGAAACGAAATGCTTTATCAAATGCAAGCCATGATGAATATTGAAATTATGAATGGTTATGAAGTGAAGAAAATCATCACTTGCGATCCTCACGATTACAATACTTTTAAAAATGAATATCCGGAATTTGGCGGCGAATATGAAGTGATTCATCACACTCAATTTTTGGCATCCATGATAAAAGAGGGAAAACTAAATTTTAATGGAAGGTTTGATGGGCAAAAGATTACTTTCCACGATCCTTGTTATTTAGGCCGTGCCAATGGCGAATATAATGCGCCTCGCGAAGTATTAAATGCCTTGTCCACCAAAAATGTTGAGATGGCTCGTTGCAAAAGTTTTGCTTTATGTTGTGGTGCCGGCGGTGGACAAATGTTTAAAGAAGC
>JAOZQX010000176.1 GCA_029931995.1 Bacteroidales bacterium | reverse complement strand
GTTTTACTCTACTGTTTATATCTTGATCGGCATTTGTAAATTGAACCGCAGCAGTTTTAATAAAATTAATACTGTCGATCATTGATGGAGGGCCTGATATTGTAATTGTTTCGGGAGATATTTTCATTTCTCCATAAATTTGGTACTGGGGTTTGGGCGAGAAATTTATGTCGCCAATAATAGCAACTTTTTTCTTGACGATTTCTTCCAAGTTAAACCGTAATGTGTCTGGCGAGATTTCAGAAATACGCTCTGTAAATTCAATTTGTTTTAATATTTGAGAATTAATATTTCGTGTGAGAATGTAGTTCCCAATTGAATAGCGGCTTTGCCGTATATTACTTCCCGAAAGATTAATTTGGATAGGTTTTGCTGATTCAAAGAATAAAGGTTTTAATAAATCAAATCCTCTCGAAGTAAGTTTTATTTTAATAATTGAGTCATACGTATGAGTCAGGATTTGACCTTCAGGAGGATTTGAGTACTTAACAGGGAAATCAATATCTGTAGTATATTCATTCGACATCTTAATTAATAGCCAAATAAATAATGAGATCGTAAAGCAAATAAAAAAGATCGAGACTTTGGTTTTTTTGTTTATCGCTTTTCGTTCACTAAAATGCTCAATTATTTTTAAGAATTCCTGTTTCAAGCCGTTTTTATTTGCAAGATAATAAAAAAAGGAACCTTAAAAAAAGATTCCTTTTCTTGAAAAATGCATTAAATCTTATTTGGCTTGTCCAATTTGTGCTCCACCTTCACCGGCAACAGCCGATTTTTCAATGGTAACAATCACATTGTTTGCAATCTCAATCACAAAACTGGTTTCTTTTACATCAGTGATTTTTCCATGGATTCCACCAATGGTTACAATTTTATCACCCTTTTTTAAAGCTTCGCGATATACTCTTTGTTCTTTGCTTTTCTTCATCTGTGGACGAATGAAAAACATATAAAAAACTAATACGATAAGGATCAGGGGTAAAAATGACATGATTCCTCCGGACTCAGAACCCTCTTGGGGCATAAAAAGTAAAATGTTTAATAAGTTCATCTGTATATATTTTATAAAATAATTTCCGACACAAAAATAGAAAAAATATAGCTTCTTTGACGATTAATTATTACTCCCAAGGATGCTTAGTGAACCTTTAAAAGTATCATCCTCGAATTTACCCTTGCATTTCAGTACATAAAAGTAAACTCCATCAGGCAAATCCCCGCCATTCCAGTCGTTCAGGTAGTTATTCGTTTCATAAACTTTTTGTCCCCAGCGATTAAAAACAACCAACTCATTGCTGATATAAAAGTCATTAATTAATGAAAAACTCGTTCCATTACTTTTAAGCGCAGAGCTGGAAGATGAAACTTCAGCATAGTCTGTGATGATGAAGGTGTCATTATGACCATCACCATTAGGTGTAATAACATTCGGAATAAATAAGTGTACCGTTTTTACTCTCAAAGAATGCAGGATAGTTGTGTCACAGTTATTGGCATACGAAATTTGCAGTGTAGCAAAATATTGTTGAATGTTAGTATAGGTATGAATTGGTGATTCGATATTTGTAGTGTTATTATCGCCAAAATCCCATAGCCATTCATGTACAGGGTTGCTCTCTGATTCAGAGTTCTCGAAAAAGAATTGAGCCGTTGGATTTTGAATATAAAGCGTATCGCCAGGACTAAGAAATACGTCAAGTTTTGGAGCTTTCATCACTTCTACTGTATAGCTAAGGTCTTTACGGTTGCCATTCCCATCAATGATCGAGAATTCGTAATTGCCGCCACAAAGATTAATAGCAATACTTTCATCTGTTGGATCAACTTCGGCTGTTTTCCAATCGTAAGTATAAGGCGGAACACCGCCAATCGCTTCGGCTTTCATTATTCCTCCACAAATACTTGAACAACTGATGTTAAGTTGGGTGAACTCGACCGATATCTGAGACAGGGTAAATAATGGAGTTAAAAGTAATGCAAAAATGAATGTCCTTTTCATTTTGAGGGATTCCGTAAACATTGGGCTAATTTAAATAAAAATAACGTTTTTTTTGATGGTTTCGTATTTAAAATATTCCCTCATTTAGCATGATTAATGTACAATGTTCTACAAATCAATAGTACTTTTATTTAGAAAGTAAACCGCCATACAATTTTAACAGCGCCCGAAGAAATATTTGGTCTCAGAAAATCAAGCTGGGTACGTACTTCTTCAAAACCATGATTGTAAACTATGTAAAACTCACTTCCAATTTTTGGTATCCAATGCATTTTAAAATTAAAAAACAATATCTCATCCAAGGAATTGTATTGACTAAATAATGAAAAATTTAAGCGAGGGTTAAAGGCATAATTAATAGTGGAAGAAATTTCGTTTGTTATGACATTACCTTGAGGTAAATCAAGATCGTTGTAAGTGTAATTTGTTGTAAAATTAAGACTGCGATTAAAATTAAATCCACACTCTAATTCTAATTTTTTCATGCTGCCTGTATAAAAACCACCCCAGCTTACTGCTAATTCAGCCCAAAGTCTTCGGGCTTCGTAGGTTTCAATTTTAATCTCTGTTTGATGCATCCAATAACCGGCAATAGGGATGCTTACCTCATTTTCAATTAAATCAAAAGCCTCATCTAAATTATCATACGATTGTTTGAAATTCAATTCAAATTGATCACCGCTTTTTAACTCGAAACCAAGAAAACGACTTTCATTGTGGAACGATTCAATCTCTTTTGTATCTGGTTTTCTGTAAACAGTGAATCCCCAAGGTTTTAACTGAAATTGTTTAATACCTAATTTATTTTTCCAGCGGGGAGTATAACGGAAATTCCAACGTAGGTTTTCATAATTATCTCTTTGCAAAAATCCTAATTGCGGGTTGAAATCCTCATAAATGGCAGTAAGACCGATATATACATCCATTTGGTCGTTGGGGTAGTCAACAAAAATGCGGAAAGCGTAAGGATTATCTTCAACAATATCTTTTGTAAAACTGCGGGCTACATTTCCATAAATGATAAGATTTTTGTCTTTCATAAAGGTGCTAGTAGCATATTTTGCATCGAAGCCTACAACTTGGTTTGAGCTTTTACTGTTAATCCTCGAAGTTACAATCCCTCCAATGTATGATTGGTTTCCAATATCAGCTTTATATCGAAAAACCGTATTGTTTGTCGAGGGAATCGTGTCATACTTTTCAGTTTGAATACTGAGAAATCCAATATTGTGTTTTCCGATTTTTCCTACTAAACGTGCTCCGGCAATAATGTCAACAGGAACTTCTTCGTTTTCAATCCCTATTCGTCGGGTATAAAAAATATCGCTATTGTGGCCATAATTAAAAGAAAACAGATTTTGATTTTCTAAAAAGAAATCTCTTTTCTCAGGATAATAAAGATCGAAACGGCTAAGGTTAACAGCTACACGATCAACTTCTACCTGTGCAAAATCCATTTTAGTAGTCAGGTTTAATTTGAGTGTGGGGGAGAGGTTGATATTTAAATCGGCTCCGGTTTTTAAAGGATACGTAAAATCACCATCGTCTGCATCTTTCTCAAAACCAGTTAATAAAAAAGGTTTTAACTCAAATTTTTTGGCATAGCCAATGTTTTTAATTCCGTGCAATTTACCGGCCTTAGAAATACTGTTGATGGAGTGGTCACGACTCCAGCCTTGCCAGCTAAGTTCTTCATTTTTGGCTTTAATATTTCGTTCGAAATTAATTGCCCACGTATGTATATCTACATTTTTAAATTGAAAAGTATTAAAAGGAATAATAATCTCGGCAAACCAGCCTTTGTCAGTAATTTGTGTTCGAACATCCCACACTCCGTTCCAGTTTCTGTTAGCTCGTTCAGGGCCATAAACCTGTGCATCTGCCCGAGCTCCTAAAGGATTTATGATAAATAAATATCCGTTTTTGTTATCGTTAAAAGTGCTAATAACAACCTGGAAATTATCAACCGACCAATAATTAAAATCTCGTTGCATAAATTTAGCAACTATGCTTGATGCATCTTCCTGATAGCACCATACACCAACGTACATATTGTTCTTGTCATAAACAATAGCAACTTCAGTATTTTCAGTTGCAGCTTCTCCAAAATTTGGTTCTCTTTGTGTGAAATTCTTGATA
>JAOZQX010000175.1 GCA_029931995.1 Bacteroidales bacterium | reverse complement strand
TATGGAGAAAAAGATGTTAAAAATAAAATAACAGCTTACTCAAACAGATCAGATTGTGAGGTTGCAGATACGTCCTATGTTGTGAAGATAAGGTCAGACGTGGGCATCTCAGATTTAAGTAACAACAAACACATCCAAATTTATCCAAACCCTGCCTCCAATTTCATTAACATAAAAATTGATGAGAGCTTGTTTTCATCTGCCTCAAATAATTTTGAAATACGTATTTCCGACATTAACGGAATGGTTTACACAAGAGTAATTCCAGCTCATCCGACAACTAGAATCCTACTTGAAAGCTTACCCACCGGAACTTTACTGTTACAAGTTTACCAAAACGGCAAATTAATTGCGGTTAAAAAAATTATTAAAGTCAGTGGTTTAAGTACAATATCTGCTGCTGCTTAGAGGCATTTCTATTTAAAGGGGTATTTCGGCACGTCTCGGCTTTGCTTATCACCAGTCGCTTGATGACCGCGGACACTGAGCGTAGCCGAAGGGCACATTTTGACAAACCTTATAAAGCGTGGGGTAACACCCCATAATTCTACACAATTCGATTTTACTCGCTTCTGCGTTAAATTTAGGTCACTGAGCGGAGTCGAATTTAGGTCACTGAGCGGAGTCGAATTTAGGTCACTGAGCGGAGTCGAAGTGACTGTCATTCTTACACTCTGACAAATCATGAAGTTTATTAAACTCCTTGTTAATTAAAGCCTCCTTTTTTTTCCTACTCCATCCCTGCACCTGCTTTTCGCGATAAAAAGCCTCATCAATTCTCTGAAATTCTTCAAAGTAAACCAACTTTACTGGTAAATGTTTCTTTGTGTAATTTGCTCCCACACCATTATTGTGTTCATTTAATCTTTTTTCTAAATTCTTTGTGCTACCAGTATAATAATTACCATTTGAGCATTTAAGAATGTACATGTAAGCAGTTATCATACAATTTAATGCCAAAAATTTGAAATTGTCCCGACTCCTTTCGACTTCGTTCGATGGACAGATGGTGGCTGAGCGTAGTCGAAGCCTTACGTCTCGGCTTGATTCGACTGCGCTCATCACGAGTCGCTCGACGTCCACTGTGTCACGAGTTTAGTCGAAACTAAAATTTCACAATTAATTTAAAATTTAACTGTCGCTCAGTTAAGTAATTAGGAATAGCGTACTGGATATTATGAATGTCTTTTACCCAAATATATGACACCGTATTGTTAATTTGTAGCAAATTTAGGACTTCGGCGGTAATCCACACAGACTTGAAAAAACGTAGAGGACTATCGCCCGAAAACTGACTATTTTCTCCAATCAATTGTTTTGAAAAACCAATGTCCACTCTTCTGTATGGTGGAATTCTGAAAATATCCTTGTATTTCTCAGAGTCAGGCGGCCCAAAAGGTAGGCGGCTTCCATACACCAGTCGCAAATGCATTTTGTAGGATGGGTTATTTGGCAAATAATCCTGAAAAAATAATGAAAAATTTAATCGCTGATCTGTTGGCCGCGGAATATATCCGGGCTCTTTCCGTAAGCTGTTTACAACCACATTATCTTCTGTGATTCCGGGAATAATTAATTCGCCAGTTGCATTATAATTTTCAAAATAAAAATCACCATCAATATCTTCCTGCGTTTGCATAATAGACAGGCTTGCCCAGCTTTCAACACCTTCTACAAATTCACCATTAATTTTTAGATCGATACCGGCTGCATAAGCTTTTGAACTCAAATTTGGCAAGTAGCGAATCCTAACATTATCAATTTTATAAGGAATTAAATCGTCGAGATGTTTATAGTAAACTTCGCTGACTAATTTAAAAGGACGCCCCCAAAGTTTAAAATTCCAATCGGAACCAGCTACAAAATGAATAGATTTTTGAGATTTGATATTAATCAAAATACCACCGTCAGCACCTCTTAGTTCTTTGTAAAATGGCGGTTGATAATAAACTCCTGTAGAAAGTCGAAAGACAATATCATTTTTCCACGCAGGTTTGTAGCTAAATGTAGCTCTTGGACTCAATAAAAACTCATTGTTATAATCCCAGTAATTAAAGCGAAGTCCGGTAGTTAAAGTAAATTTTGGATCAAAAATCCATTTGCTTTGTGCAAATCCCGAAAAACGATTTGATATAAGATTTGATTTGGAAATCAGAGAGTTGAATAAAACAAAATTGTCTGAATTGGGATTTGGATCGCCTGGTAATCCAATGGGATTTGGCAGTGAATAAGAAGCTGAATCAACCATTTCCCATTCGTTGAGTTTATCATTTATTTCTTCGTGCTGAAATTTAATTCCCCATTCAATAATCTGATTTTCATTGAGCTTGCTTCCCTTATGTTCGAAACTAAAAACGCTTGCATCCAGGTAATTTCGGGCATGATTCAGGTGGGTGCCTACCCCTTGCGATTCAATTACTTCATTTAATCCCATATTATTTGTGGGATCAAGACGACCGATCCAATACTGCCCCTGAATATCGAAGGTTTCGCTCTCAATGGTCTGGAATGCAGACACTATGAATTGTAAATTTAGATTTTCCTTGGTTTTGTATTTAGCCGTAAGGGCGCCAAAAAAGGTTTCAAACTTGTCAATTTCCTGACCATCAAAATAAATCCTGAATTGGTAAGCATCATTTAAGGTTCCAAAACTGGTTTCTCTGTTTGACGGAACTAATTTGTAAGTATTGTTCGCGTAATTTCCCAGAAATGAAAGCTTCCACTTTTCTGAGATTTCATAGCTAATCAGTGTTTGAAAATCGTAAAAGAAAGGCTGGTAATCGCCTTTTGTATCCAAACTGTTTAGGAGATTGTTGTTTGTTTTGTATCTGAAACCTAGCAAGTAAGAAAGTTTTTTGTTTTTGCTGACGTTTTCAAGATGCAACTGCGAGCCCAAAAGACCAAGACTAATTGAAGCTCCAAATTCTTCAGGTTTTCTATAGGTGATGTCCAAAACGGATGACATTTTGTCGCCATATTTGGCATCAAAACCACCTGCCGAAAATGAAATTGATGATACAAGGTCGGAATTTAAAAAACTCAATCCTTCTTGTTGTCCCGAGCGAATCAGGAACGGACGATAAATTTCTATGCCATTTACATAAACTAAATTTTCGTCAAAGTTGCCACCCCTGACAGAGTACTGAGTGCTGAGTTCGTTATTGGATGCCACTCCCGGTAAAGTTTTGATCACATCTTCAATACCCCCGCTTATGCTTGGGATAACTGATGTGATTTTTGGATCAAGGCGAGTGAGCGTAGAAGTGCGAATTTGTTGTGCTTTTATTTCAACATCTGGCAGTACTGTATTTGTTCGAGCCAATTGTACATTTATTTCTTTTCTTTCTTCGGGTTTTAACTGAATTTCTAATTCTTGTGTTTTAAAGCCAATAAACGAAAGAATAATTTTTAATGGCTGATTTGCAGGTAAATCCAATGAATATAATCCATTTGTATTTGTAATTGCCCCAAGTGTAGTACCTTCAATTTGGATATTGACAAACTCAATCGGCTGGTTTTTCTCATCGGTTATAGTACCGGAAAGCACAGCCAATGATTGCGCAGAAGTTTTGAAAGTCAGTGCAATAAAAATAAAAAGTAAATAATACTGGAAGTGTTTCATCAAATCAGTTAAAAGCTTTAGCTAAGATAACGTAATCTGATAAAATAAATTTTAAAATTTAATAAAATCAAATAATAAATTTTGGGCAAAAAAAAAGCTGCTAATTAATTTAGCAGCATCTTTAATTTATAATAAAGATTTTTAGTCGTGAGTTAAAAAGCCTTGTTCGCGAGCTTCTTTTAAACAAACAGAAATACCTTTTTTGTTGATATTACGTAAGCCGGCAGTAGATATTTTTAGTGTAATCCACTTATCTTCTTCTGGAATAAAAAATTTCTTTGTTTGAAGGTTAGGGTAAAACTTTCTTTTTGTTTTAGCATGTGAGTGAGAAACATTGTTTCCACTAATGACCTTCTTTCCAGTTATTTCGCAAATTCTTGACATCTTCTTAAAATTTAAAAATTCCTATTCTCAAAACGGAGTGCAAATTACGGAATTATTTTTCAAACAGACAAGCCTTTATTTGCAATTTTTTGTAAAAAAACAATTCAATCAAAAGCTTAGCCCTTCAAAAGCTGTTTCCGTAATTGT
>JAOZQX010000174.1:3472-4154 GCA_029931995.1 Bacteroidales bacterium | reverse complement strand
CGTGGCAGATATTTAAAATCATGGCCGAGTTTGTGGAAGGTTTTGAGAAAATGGGAAGGATTGGACCATGTGTTTCAATATTTGGTTCGGCACGAACCCAACGCGACCATAAATTTTATAAAGTGGCCGAAGAAATTGCCTCTTTGCTTACCGAAAAAGGATTTGGTGTAATTACCGGTGGAGGGCCCGGTATTATGGAGGCTGCGAATAAGGGTGCTCAAATATCGCAAGGAAAATCTGTAGGACTAAATATCAATTTGCCGCATGAGCAAAGTCATAATATTTATATCGATTCGGATAAACTGTTGGACTTCGATTTCTTTTTTGTCCGTAAAGTAATTTTCATGAAGTATTCGCAGGGTTATGTTGTATTGCCCGGAGGTTTTGGAACGCTTGACGAATTATTCGAGGCCATTACTTTGATCCAAACTCAAAAGCTAGTTCATTTTCCAATTGTCCTTGTTTGTAAAGAGTATTGGAGTGGGATGCTTGATTGGATAAAGGAAAAATTAGTTCAAGAAAATAATATTAGCGAAGAAGATTTGGATATCTTCAGATTGGTTGATTCGGCCGAAGAAGCTGTGGCAGCTATTGATGAATTTTACGCTAAATATTCACTAAAACCGAATTTCTAAAATACAGTTTATGCCCGTAAATGTACCTATAAATATTTTACATATTG
>JAOZQX010000174.1:0-3462 GCA_029931995.1 Bacteroidales bacterium | reverse complement strand
AGAGGATGGCGGTTTTCATTTATTGATGAAAATTAAAATCAATCAGCGCAAAGCAAATATGTTAATTGATACGGGTGCTTCGCGAACGGTTTTTGATGAAGATTTGATTCATGATTATCTTGAATCAGAAAATACCGAGTTTGAAGAAAACGAAAAACTCTCTACCGGATTGGGCGCTAATGATATTAAAAGTAAGGTGTTTACAATGGACTCACTTAAATTTGGCAGCTTGGAAATTCGGGATTACCAGGCAATAGTTTTAAATTTAAGGCATGTGAACGAATCTTATCGTTTGTTAGACCTGCCTGTTATTCATGGTGTTTTGGGAGGTGACCTTTTAAAAAAATATAAAGCAGTAATTTATTATAAAACAAAAACACTCAAATTATACCCATAGTTTAGGTTGAAGATTTTATCTTTGAAATAAAAAAATGAAATGGCCAAAATCCTGATTATTGATGATGAAAGAGCAATTCGAAATACCCTACGGGATATTTTGGAAACAGAAAAATATACGGTTGATGATGCTGAAGATGGGATTATCGGATTAGAAAAAATTCAACAAACCGAATACGATGTTATTCTTTGTGATATTAAAATGCCGAAGATGGATGGCATTGAAGTATTGGATAAAACCAAGGAAATAACTGATACTCCGGTTATCATGATTTCGGGTCATGGTACGATTGATACGGCTGTTGGCTCTATAAAAAAAGGTGCGTACGATTATATTTCAAAACCTCCTGATTTGAATCGTTTATTGGTTTCCATTCGCAATGCGATGGATAAATCAAAATTGATTAGTGAGACTAAAGTTTTGTGAAAACAGGTGGATAAAAAATGGGAAATGATTGGTGATTCAGAATCCATGAACCAAATTCAGGAAATGATTGAAAAAGTAGCTCCGACCACTGCCCGGGTTTTAATTACAGGCGAAAATGGAACTGGGAAGGAATTGGTAGCCCGAGCCATTCACGAGCAAAGTACCCGTGTAAAATCTCCTTTTATTGAGGTAAACTGTGCTGCCATTCCTTCCGAGTTGATCGAGAGCCAACTGTTTGGTCATGAAAAAGGTTCGTTTACTTCGGCTATTAAACAGCGTAAAGGCGATTTTGAACAAGCTCATGGCGGAACCCTTTTTCTTGATGAAATTGGAGATATGAGCTTATCTGCGCAAGCAAAGGTTTTACGGGCTTTACAAGAAAATAAAATTACCCGTGTAGGTGGCGAAAAAGAGATTAACGTTGATGTCAGGATTATTGTAGCTACCAATAAAGATTTAAAAGAGGAGATTGAAGAAGGAAGATTTCGTGAAGATCTATATCACCGATTAAGTGTTATTTTGATAAAAGTTCCTCCTTTGAGAGATCGCAAAGAAGACATCCCTATTTTAGTTAATCATTTTATTGAAGACATCTCAGCAAGTCAAGGAAAACTTCCCATAAAACTTGAGGATGCAGCAATAAAAGAATTGCAAAAAATTAAATGGACCGGAAACATCCGTGAGCTTCGGAATGTAATTGAACGTTTAACTATCTTATGTTCTGATAAGATTAGTGTTGAGGATGTTAAAAAGTATGTGCGACCTTTATACCAATCAGAGTAGTAATAATTTGTTTATTAAGTTTATTTAGTAATTATGATCAGATTTAGATTTGTCATACTATTTGTTTTATTCATTCAGTTTTCGGTAGCCAAAGGCCAGGAAATCGATACTTTATTACAAATTTTAAAAGAAGAATTGACCTTTGAAATGAATGAGTTGAAGAATAAGGAATACCCTCCTTATTATATGGACTTTAGGGTTGCTGACCATCATTTTGTTGCGATTAGCACATTAAATGGGAGCATTATTAGCAGTTCCGAAGATCATAAACGAATGATAAATCCAACAATCCGAATTGGGAATTATACCTTTGATAATACGCATGAATTAGAAAACACTTTTGGAGCCTTTCCGTCAGGCTATTTGTCTTCAAATGACCCATATTTGCCAATTGATAATAATCCTGAGGTTATAAAGTTTAAAATATGGGAGAACACGAATGAGCTTTATAAAAATTGTATAGATGAATACAAGCTTAAATTAGAAGCTGCAAAAAAAGCAGATGATTCTAGTATTTCTGATTTTACAATTGAAGAAACGGAAAACTATTATGAAGAACCTTTTAATGCCGAATTATATTCGTTAGACATCAAATATTGGGAAAATAAATTGAGCTATTTGGATTCTGTTTTTGCTACGGCAGATAATTATTATTGGGGAGGCTCAAATTTTTTATTTCTTCAGAAGGCACAGAAATAGTTGTTAATAAGCCGTTTTGCTCACTTTCTGTAAATGGCTTTTTGAAATTAAAGAATGATGAGCTTATTCCTTTCTCCGAAAGTTTTAATGTTTTATTACCTTCTGATTTGCCAAGTGATAAAGCCCTTGAAGAAATAATTATAAATAAGGTATTACTGATGAATAAGATGGTAAATGCCCCTAAGGCTGAGCCATATGCCGGTCCTGCTTTGTTATCGCCAGAAGCTACGGGTGTATTCTTTCATGAAATATTTGGACACCGTATTGAAGGACATCGATTGGAGAATATGTATAATAGCAAGACCTTTAAAGAAAAAGTAGGTGATTTTGTTTTGCCAGAAAATCTTTCAGTAATATCTGATCCAACACTTAAAACTTTTGAAGGAACTAAATTAATTGGTCATTATAAATACGATAATCAAGGAATAAAAGCACAGAAAGTTGTCAATGTTGAGAATGGGGTTTTAAAAAACTTTTTAATGTCGAGAAAACCAATTAAGGGTTTCTCAAAATCGAATGGCCATGGGAGAGGAGATATAATGTCAAAGCCCGTATCCAGACAATCAAATTTATTTGTGTTGGCCGAAAAAGGATTGCCTGATAAAAATCTTCGGAAGAAATTAATTAAGGAGTGTAAAAAACAAGGAAAAGACTATGGCTATTATTTTAAAGCAGTAAGTGGCGGATATACAAACACAATGATTTTTACTCCTGATTATTTTAATGTATTGCCTATTGAAGTTTACCGGATTTATACTGATGGACGATCTGATGAATTGGTTAGAGGTGTGAATTTAATTGGAACGCCTTTGCTAATGTTTTCTGAAATACTAGCTGCGGGAGAGCAATACAGTGTTTTTAACGGGATTTGTGGAGCAGAATCAGGTATGTTGCCGGTTTCTACAATTGCACCAGCATTGTTGGTTGAAAAAATTGAAACTCAAAATCAATTTACGGCTAAACCAGAGTGGCCATTATTATCTTCACCAAAAGAGCGTAAATAAAATTGCAATATTCAAAATTATGAAAATTAAGAGCCTTCAATATATTTTAGCCTTATCAATTTTTACTGTTGTATTTAGCAATAGCTTGATTGCACAGCAAACGGCTGACAGCATCATCTTTAATGCTATGCATGATGAAATGCAACGAAGTAT
>JAOZQX010000173.1 GCA_029931995.1 Bacteroidales bacterium | reverse complement strand
AATGAATTGAAACTAAGTAAAGAATAAATTAATTTTAACATTAACCTAAATTTTTTTTAAAATGAAAAACAATTATTTAAAGCTCACAATTATTTGGGGAGTAATTTTTACAGTAATTCTATTTATGGGTTGCGAAAAGGAATCAAGCACCCAAACTTCTGAAAAGAATGCGATTGACAAAAACTTTGTTGACCTTGCGTTTGTTTCTGAACTAGCAGAAAACATTAAATTTCCAGACTTAGATTTTGACGTAACAATTAAAAAATCACCTCTTGCAAAAAAAGTTAAGCATATAAAAAATATAACTGATGAAGATTCAAATATTTTATTTTACATTGTTAACTATGAAGAGGGTGGCTTTGCAATTTTTTCAGCTGATAAAAGAACCAGGCCAATACTTGCCTATTCTGAAACTGCAGTATTCCCCTACGAACATGAGAATTATCCCTATGGAGTTAAAGACTGGTTAAGTAAGACTAAAAAGTTCATTAAAGATGTAAAAAAAGCCAATAAAAAACAAGCTAAAGAGATAGCTCGTGCATGGAATTCTTCATCGCTTGATGGTTTACTAATGGCATCTTTAGATCCACCTGTTCCAGATGATGATTACTATGATGATACTCAACCACCATGCGAAGATACATATAGTGGGTATGGGCCATTTCTACAAACTACCTGGTGTCAAAGATTTGGCTTTAATGATTCTGTTGATTTTTTAAATTGCTCTGGCGGTGGGCTCAATGGTCGCGCAAAAACAGGTTGTGTTGCTACAGCAATGGCTCAAATAATGAAATATCATAATTTCCCGAGCAGTTATAATTGGAGTAGTATGTCTAATACTTGTGGAACCGCTGAAACTGCAAGATTGATGAGAGATATTGGAATCGCTGTTAATATGATTTATGGTTGTGAGAGTTCAACAGCCAATACATATGGGATACCTCCAGCATTTAAAAATTACTTCGGATATTCAACTAGTGGACTATCTGGCTATAGCGTTTATGGTGTTGAACAGGAAATAAAAAATAGCAGACCTGTTATTTTAACTGGCCAGGATGGTGCAGAAGCCCATGCTTGGGTTTGTGATGGTTACAGGGTAGCAACATATTGTTTTCCAGATGGTACCAGCAATATTTATAAGACTTTGCATATGAATTGGGGATGGGGAATATGTAACTCTACCACTGCAAGTCAATATGATGGTTGGTACTCTTATTACAATTTTAACCCTAAGACACATGAATTTGACTCTTATTTAAAAATGATTACAATTAGAAAATAAAAATTTTAAACATGAAGAAGTACAGATTTATTATTTCCATAGTAATTATATTCTTTTCAGCTTTAGTAACAAATATTTATTCTCAAAACCCAAATGAAATTAGATTGCATTATGGGATATATGATAATAAATTTACCATGGTGGAGCTTGAGCTTATTGGTGGGGCAAATCATATAATTATTATTTATGACGAATTTGGACTAAAATATTTAAAATCAATTTCTCATAATCTACAATTAGGAGTTGGACTTAATTACACCAAACTAAATATTAAAGTCAGTACTATTGGGTATTCTCATTTAGACCCTCCACTTTTTAAAAAAATGGAAATTATTTCGATCCCTATTTGTGCAAATATTACTTTTCTTAAGTATCTTTTTATAAATGCCGGGCCAACTGTAGATTTTTGCTCATTTGAAAACTCCTTTTATTTACAGTCAGGAATTGGGTTTAGAATTGGGATTGGTGCTAAATATGAATTAAAAAAGTTTGTGATTTTTGTTAACTCAAATTATAAAAAATATGCGATTATCCCATTCGAAAAAATAAACGATCATCGACAACTAAATGAAACTGGGATTCGGTTTGGGATAGGTTTTAAACTTTAAAGAAAATGAAAAAGGTTACAACGATTTTAACCATCCTAATTCTACTAATAATTCAGAGTTGTGATAAAAATGACAATTGTTATGGCAAACTTTGTTTTACGCCTCCTGATCCATTCGAATTTGAATTAGTTGATAAAACTACCGGAGAAAATTTATTTACAAATGGAACCTATCGTTCAAATGATATTGAAGTCATTAACATTGCTAATGATTCAACTTTTGAATATTTTTTCATTAGTGAAAATGACTTAAACACTATTCTTATTCCATCCATTGGTTGGCAAACTGAGGATATTGAGTGTTCCCTAAGAGTTAATAATTCTGAAATCTTACGATTATTTGTTAGTGCGAGAAGAGTATCTGAAGATTGCTGTACTTTCACCATATATGATGAAATAAGAATTGAAAACGTGGAGTACGAACTTGATAATCAAACAGGTTTTTATAGATTATTAATTGATTAAATTTTTTAAAATGATAAAAAATATTTCTCTATCAATAATTATTTTAACACTATTTTCCTGCTCTAAAGATGATACTATTTTTAAACAATTGCCTAATGATGGATTTATTAGTTTACATATTACAGACCAAAACGGAATAGATTTACTTGATCCATATATTGATAACACTCTGAATATAGGAGCTTTAGGAATATTATATTTAAAAAGTAATGGTGAACTTGATGAGCGATTAGCAGGTGAACGAAGAAGATACTCTATTTTTGAAATGGAATCGTACGGATATGTAATGTCGTTAGAATTAGACAGGTATCGAGGGAGTAATTTCACCGAAACATTAATCAAGTGGAAAGATAATTCGATGGATACAATTAAAGTTGAATATTCCATCACAGAAGGTAATTATGTTTTTGTGGATAATGTTTGGTACAACGATACTAAAACTGAAGCGACATACCAACATATAGTTCGCGAAATTGTTAAATAGCAATAGCTAAAACATATTGAAGAGCGGTGAAATTTTTCATCGCTCTTTTTTGTTTACAGCTTTCAAAAACAGCTTACGAAAAGAGACAAATCCGGCTTAATGGTATTAATACCAAAAGCCGCTAAAATGATCTCAAACACAAAACTTTCCATTATAGCTTTTCTATTATTTTTTCCTTCCCTAACTTTTGCAGGTCTTCCCAAAAACGGCTTAGGAGGACCTTCGTCAGCCATGGGAAACAGCTCCATTACGTTAACAGATTTTTGGTCGCAATTTAACAATCAGGCGGGCTTAGCTGGCAATACCAGCTTTGCCCTTGGAACCTCCTATGAAAACCGTTTCCTATTAAAATCATTAAGCATAAAATCACTTGGGTTTTTAATCCCCGTTAACAACGGGAGTTTTGGTTTTAATATCATCCATTTTGGCGATGCCAATTATAACGAAATAAATATTGGTTTGGCTTACGGCCGGAAATTAAGTAAAGATTTGTCGGTTGGCATACAATTCGATTACTTTTCAATTCACCAAGGCTATGATTATGGTTCAGTAACTAAGCTAACTTTCGAGGGCGGATTCATTTATACAGTTGATGAAAAAATTAAAATCGGTGGGCATATTTATAATCCGCTCATAAAATCTAAAATCGATGATATTCCGATCCTTCCGGAGGTTTACAGGCTCGGACTTGAATATTTAATAAGCAAAGACTTAACAGGCTTTTTTGAAGTAAAAAATCAATCCGATTTTGGCTCCTCCCTCCATTTCGGATTGGAGTACACATACAAAACTTTTGCTTTCAGGGCAGGTTATGCTTCAAGTCCCGCTCAATTTACTTTCGGGTTAGGCATTCAAAAAAATCAATTTATTTTAGATTTCTCCTCAAATCTTCATCCAGTGCTGGGATACACCCCTCAACTTTCACTTGTTTATACTTTCTAGAGGGAAGACGGAAGTCAGGAGTCGGAAGACAGGAGTAAAAGTCCGAAGTTGGAAGTTGGAAGTTGGAAGTTGGAAGTTGATAAAGAAGGAAATATTAACATAAAAAATAGTTATGAAATTTGAAAACCTAATTATTTGGCAAAAAGCAATGAAATTAGGCGAGGACGTAAATAAGTTATCTAATGAATTTCCAAAAAAAGAGATGTACAATCTTTCTTCTCAAATCCGGAGGGCAGTCGATTCTGTTGCACTAAACATTTCAGAAGGTTCAATTGGACAATCTAATCCGGAATTCAAGAAATTTCTTGGATATGCCATTCGTTCGCTGGCAGAAGTAGTTACATGCCTGCATAAAGCTAAGAGACGTGAATATATTTCAG
>JAOZQX010000172.1:594-4172 GCA_029931995.1 Bacteroidales bacterium | reverse complement strand
CACCTTCATCAGCATTGCAAAGTACGTAACGTGTACCTTCTGATTGGCGACAGAAATCCCATTTCATACCCGTTGGGAAACCTGCACCACCACGACCACGAACGTAAGAAGCTTTTACTTCGTTGATCACATCTTGAGGAGCCATTGTTCCAATCTTTTTCAATGAAGCACCTACTTCATAATCAGAAAAAAGAACAGCACCTTTTTTAAGCAAGTTGCTTGATACCCCATCATTTGACATTTCGTCAATAGATTTTCCGGCTTTCATTTGACCTACGATTTCTTTTACTTTGGTTGGTGTTAGGTTAGTAAATACCACATTGTTAATAATAGCTGCAGGTTCCTGATCGCTCATACCGATACAAGCTGTATCGTATAATCCGATTTTACCATCTTCGGTAACATTACCAAAAGCACATCCAGCTTCCGCTTCAAATGCTTTTGCAACATCGGCACGACCCATCATCTCAGCTACTGCACTGTTGTTTAAGTAAACGGCGTATTCGCCAACGGCTTTGCAAGTGAAGAAATGATAAAATGAACGAGTTTGCTCAACGTCCACTTTGGATAAACCACATCCTTCAGCAATAACCTCAACAGCTTCACTAGGTATAAAACCAAACTCATTCTGAGTATCAATCAGAATATCCATCAATCTGGTTTTGTCATTATTGTATTTCGCAATAATGCTTTTTACAGTAGTTCTCATAAATAATAATTTGTTTTTATTATACCTTAAATTGAATTGTTATTCTGTCTCATTTGTTAAATAATTAACAATTGGGGCAAATTTACATGTTTTTAACTGATATAACCAACTAGACTAAAATTTAGAATTAGTTTTAATAAAAATACTCACATTCAGGTATTTGAATATGTTTTTTACAGACAGCTTATTATGAAATATTTAGGGATTTGCGATGATATATATCAACCAAAACAATTTTACAGTAAAACTGTATTCGCCTGTGTGTCAAAACATTAGAAAGTGGAAGTTTTTTGGTTTATTCTACTTGTTTTTTACAAAATAAGCCATTTCCTCAAGTGTTGTAATAATGTCAAATTCTTTCAAATAAATCGATTTGGGAAGATCGAGATGAACATTGGTAAAATTCAAAATTCCTTCCACTCCCGAATTCAATAAGATATCTGCAATTGAAGTGGCGAATTCAGAAGGAACAGCAATAATCCCAATAGAAATATTTTGCTCCAAAACTATTTGAGAAACCTTACTTATATCATGGCATTCAATTTCGCAAAATTTGCTTCCAATTTTCTGAGAATCAATATCAAAAACGGCAACTACCTTAAGATTCGTTTCCTCTTCTGTGAGATAATTTAAGATGGCTTGTCCCAATCGTCCTGCACCCACAATACCTACCTTTTGCACCTCCAAGCTATCAATAGTCTCACCAATTAAATCATTCAATTCGTTCACATTATAACCCTTACGATGATTCCCTGAAGAGCCAATCAACATTAAATCGCGACGAACCTGAACTGGATTCAAATAAAGTAAGCGAGCCAAATCATGCGAATATATATATGGCTCCGACATATAACGGTATTTGTATAACAATCGACGATAGCGACTCAAGCGCTGAATAGTTCGCTTTGGTAATTTCATAATTTAGTCTTGGCGAATTGCAAAAACTGCAATTTTTCATTTTTCACTTACAAAAATAGAAGTTAGTTTCAATTATCAAAGGAAAGAGTTCAAATAAAAAAAGTATTTTTGCCAAAACTTTACTCCCAAACGCTAAATATAAATGACTAAGAGTAGTGAAATGATTAACAACCAAATTCATATTCAAGGCCTTGTTCAGGGCGTAGGGTTTCGTCCGTTCATTTATCACCTTGCAAAAAAATTTGGTTTATTAGGTTGGGTCGAAAACAGAAATGACGGCGTTTTTATAAAAGTTGAAGGAAAAACTGAAACTATCGATCAATTTATTAAGGCTATACAAAAGGAGAAACCACTTGCTTCAAATATCGTATCTATTGAAAATGAAAATATTCCACTCGAAAATTTCATCGATTTTTCAATCATAAAAAGTGAAAATAAATCGGATGAAATTACGGAAGTAAGTCCGGATATTGCTGTTTGTGATGAATGCTTGCAAGACCTGAAATCGCAAGAGCATCGTATTGCTTATCCGTTTATCAACTGTACGAATTGCGGCCCTCGTTTTACGATAATAAAAGATTTACCCTACGATCGTGATAAAACAACCATGCAGCCATTTGAACTATGCAAAACCTGCCATTCAGAATACACTGAAATCTTAGATCGCCGATTTCATGCACAACCTGTTGCATGCAACGATTGTGGACCCATCTATAAATTACATTATAAAGATGAAGCAATTACAGATTTTACTGAATTACTCTCGCTAAGTTGTCAATTACTAGAAGATGGAAAACTATTGGCAATAAAAGGTTTAGGAGGATATCACCTAGCATGTGATGCTAAAAATGAGAATACTGTAAATCGCTTGCGCGAAGCCAAAAATAGAGACGGAAAGCCCTTTGCAGTAATGTGTAAAGATTTAGAAACTCTCAAGGAATTTGCAGATCACACGAAGGAAGAAGAAAAGCTATTAAACTCGTGGAGAAAGCCAATTGTACTTCTTAAAAACAAAAAAAAAATAGCTCCAAGTGTCTGTATGGGCTTTGATTCGGTTGGTGTAATGCTGCCCTATATGCCTTTTCATCATCAACTTTTTGAGAAATTAAAATTATCAGTCATAGTTTTAACCAGTGGAAATATCTCAGACGAACCAATTATTATTGATAACGATACTGCTCACACCCAACTTGGATCAATTTCCGATGCTGTAATAACTTGCAATCGAGACATTTATAACCGCACCGACGATTCCGTGGCTTTTATCACCAACAAAAAAAGCAGATTAATCAGACGCTCACGCGGATTTGTCCCCAACCCTACCCGACTCAACTTAAATGTGGACGGGATTTTTGCTTCGGGAGCCGAACTCGTTAATTGCTTTGCTATTGGCAAAGGAAATCAAGCAATTTTGAGCCAACATATAGGTGATCTTAAAAATGCTGAAACTTTGGAATTTTATTCAGAATCAGCAGAACGATTTAAAAAACTTTTTAGGGTAAAGCCAAATTTAATTGCCCACGATCTTCACCCCGATTATCTATCAACAAAATACGCGAATGAATTAGATGTTCCCAAAGTGGCAATACAACATCATCATGCTCATATTGCCTCTTGCATGGCCGAACATCAACTGAATGAAAAAGTTATTGGAATTGCTTTTGATGGTGTGGGTCTTGGCGATGATGGCAAGATTTGGGGCGGCGAATTTTTCGTTTGCGATTTGGCCAATTATGAGCGCATCACTTATTTCGATTATGCAAAAATGCCTGGGGGCGATAAAGCTACAAAACACCCCTGGCGAATGGCTGTAAGTTTTCTTCATAAATATTACGGACGTGAACTTTTAAAAATGGATTTGCAATTCTTAAAAGAAATACCTGAGTTCGAATTGGAATTTGTAATTGATATGTTGGAGAAAAACCTCAACAGTCCTGAGACCTCTAGTTGC
>JAOZQX010000172.1:0-584 GCA_029931995.1 Bacteroidales bacterium | reverse complement strand
ACTTTTTGATGCGGTTTCGGCTTTAATAAATATTTGCACTAAGGCCAGCTTTCATGCCGAAGCACCTATGCGCCTAGAAGCTGCTATCGAACCTGATTATACAGAATCTTATAATTTTAAAATTGAAGGAAGCATTGATTTAAAACAAATATTCGAAGGTATTCTTGCCGATTTAAATAAGAAAAAAACACAAGGAATAATTGCTGCTAAATTCCATAATACTATTATTAATATTATTTTTGCAGTCGCTGATAAATTGCGTACCGAAAGAGGCTTAAATAAAATTGCCCTCTCGGGAGGAAGTTTTCAAAATCGTTATATTTTAGAAAAGGTTGAAAATCTTTTGGAAGAAAACGGTTTTGAGGTTTATTCGCACCAAAACACAGCAAGTAACGATGGTGGATTAGCCCTTGGTCAACTCGCAATCGCAGCAAAAAAGCGTGAACTTAATCAATTGAATAATGATAATTGATGATTGCTAATTGAAGTAAAAAATCAAATTAATCAATAAACAATAATCAATCAAAAATAAAAAAATATGTGTTTAAGTATACCTGCCAAAGTAGAGAAAATTGAAGGAGATA
>JAOZQX010000171.1 GCA_029931995.1 Bacteroidales bacterium | reverse complement strand
TTTTATGCCAATGGACAACTTTTTTTACCCTCTTTTACAAATGCACAACGGGTATGAGTTCTTTACTGGCTTTGGAAGAGAATTTTGGGTAAATTAAAAAAACGTAAAATCAAAAATTATAAATCATCAATTCACAATTATTATACCTTTGCGCAACATTTCAAAAATTTATAGAATTTTTTATACAAATCGCATTGTTTTTTTAAAATGTTTTTTTACCTTTGCAGCCCCAAAAGGGAAAAGTAAATAGAAAATACTGAAAAAGAGCAAGGAAGCCTGAGAAACGTAGACGATTATAGGTTTTCAAATTCAACTCAAAAACAAAACGTTCTGTTCATAACGAGTTGATTTTTTAAAGTCTTAATCCGAAACTCTCTTTCCTTCGATCATTTTTCATAGAATATATAGTAAATACTAATTTAAAATTAGAAAAATTAATAAAGCGTAATATGCCAACAATTAACCAGTTAGTTCGCAAAGGACGTAAACAATTAACAGACAAGAGTAAGTCTCCTGCTCTTGATTCATGTCCACAACGAAGAGGCGTTTGTGTTAGAGTTTACACCACAACACCAAAAAAACCGAATTCAGCAATGCGTAAAGTTGCCAGGGTTCGTTTAACCAATGGTAAAGAGGTAAATGCTTACATTCCCGGCGAAGGACATAATTTGCAGGAACACTCCATCGTAATGATTCGTGGTGGTAGAGTAAAAGATCTTCCAGGTGTTAGATATCACATCATTAGAGGTGCTTTAGATACTTCAGGTGTTGAGGGTAGAAACCAAAGAAGATCAAAATACGGTACAAAACGACCAAAGAAATAAGAATATATAATTCAAGTATATAGCAATGAGGAAATCGAAACCAAAAAAGAGAATTATTCTTCCTGATCCAAGATTCAATGATGTATTGGTGACCAAATTTGTAAACAACCTAATGTTGGCAGGCAAGAAAAATCTTGCTTTTAAAGTTTTTTATGAAGCGATGGATGTTGTTTCTGAAAAAATTGAAGGTGAAGATAGTTTGGAAGTGTGGAAAAAAGCATTGGCAAATGTAACACCAGCTGTAGAGGTTAGAAGTAGAAGAATTGGTGGAGCAACATTTCAAATTCCTTCAGAAATTAGATCAGGTCGTAAAATGTCAATTGGCATGAAAAACCTAATCGGTTTTGCACGTAAACGTCATGAAAAATCCATGGGTCAAAAATTAGCCGGTGAAATTATGGCTGCTTACAAAGAAGAAGGTAACGCATTTAAGAAAAAAGAAGATACTCATAGAATGGCAGAAGCGAACAAAGCATTCTCTCATTTTAGATTCTAATTATAATTAATAGTATAAATTGATCAATTGTATAATACATAAGATGTCCGAAAAGTTATCACATACTAGGAACATTGGCATTATGGCGCACATCGACGCGGGTAAAACCACGACGACTGAGCGTATTCTGTATTATACCGGTATCAATCATAAAATCGGTGAAGTTCATGACGGTGCTGCTACTATGGATTGGATGGCACAAGAGCAAGAAAGAGGTATTACTATTACTTCTGCCGCTACAACCGTTTTCTGGGACTACAACAATAAAAATCATAAAATAAACATCATTGATACTCCTGGTCACGTTGACTTTACTGTTGAGGTTGAACGTTCGTTAAGAGTATTGGATGGTGCAATTGCTATTTTCTGTGCAGTGGGTGGTGTTGAGCCACAATCTGAAACTGTATGGAGACAAGCCGATAAATATAATGTTCCTCGTATTAGCTATGTAAATAAAATGGATCGTGCAGGTGCCGATTTTTACAAAGTAATGGCTGATATTGAAGACAAACTGGGTGCCCAACCAATACCTGTTCAAATTCCAATTGGAGCCGAAGATGGTTTTGAAGGTGTTGTTGATTTGATTACAAATAAAGCTTACAACTGGGATAGCGAAAGCATGGGAGCTACATATTTTGAAGTTCCTGTTCCGGAAGATGTAAAAGCAGATGTTGAGAAATATCGCATGAAACTCATCGAAGGTGTAGCTGAAGAAAGTGATGATTTATTTAGCAAATTTTTAGAAGATGCTAATTCAATTACTGAATTAGATATCCGCGAAGCATTGCGAAAGGCAACAATAGAAATGCGAATTACTCCTGTTCTTTGTGGATCTTCATTTAAGAACAAAGGTGTTCAATTTCTACTCGATGCAATTACAGCTTATCTTCCATCTCCCCTCGAAATTCCTTCCGTAACCGGTATCAATCCATTCACAAACAACGAAGAGCAAAGAAGCCCAAATATCGAAGAACCATTTACAGCATTAGCTTTTAAAATTGCAACCGATCCATTTGTTGGTCGTATTGCATTCTTCCGCACCTATTCTGGTCAACTGGATGCAGGTACTATGGTTTTAAATGCTAGTACAAATAAAAAAGAAAGAATTGCTCGTATTTTACAAATGCATGCCAATAAACAAAACCCACTTCAAAAAATTGAAGCAGGTGATATTGGCGCTGCAGTTGGATTTAAACAAATTCGTACGGGCGATACATTAACTGATATTAAACATCCTTTAGTTTTAGAATCTATCGACTTTCCTGATCCTGTAGTTAGCTTAGCTGTTGAACCTAAAGTTCAGGATGATGTTGATAAATTGTCTCTTTCATTAGCAAAACTTGCTGAGGAAGATCCAACTTTCAACGTACGCATTGATGAAGAAACCGGACAAACTATTATTAATGGAATGGGTGAGCTTCACCTTGAGATTTTAATTGATCGTTTGAAAAGAGAGTTTAATATTGAAGTGAATAAAGGAAGACCTCAGGTTGCCTATAAAGAAACCATCTCTAATAAATTTGAGCATCGCGAAGTTTATAAAAAACAAACCGGTGGTAAAGGACGTTTTGCTGATTTACTTATTGAAGTATCTCCAGCAGATGGTGATGTTAAAGGTTTACAATTTGAGAGTGTAGTTAAAGATGGAAATATTCCAAAAGAATACATTCCTGCAATAGAAAAAGGATTTAAAATGGCTATGCAAAACGGTATTCTTATCGGATTCCCAATGAATAGTTTAAAAGTTCGTTTGCTGGATGGTTCTTATCATAATATTGATTCAGATGCTTTATCTTTTGAAGTAGCTGCAAATATGGCATTCCGTAATGCTTGTAAACAAGCCGGACCTGCTTTATTGGAGCCAATCATGAAAGTTGAAATTAATACACCTGATCAATATGTTGGTGATTTGAGTAGCGATTTAAATCGTAGAAGAGGACAAGTTGAGAACGTAGAAACAAAAATTGGAACTCAAATTATTAAAGCGAAAGCACCTTTGGCCGAAATGTTTGGTTATGTTACAGCAGTACGTACCATTACTTCGGGCAGAGCAATTTCAAACTTAGAATTTTCACATTATGCAACAACGCCTCCTGAAGTTCAGGATGATGTTTTGTTTAAAATTAGAGGATACGTAATTAATTCTTAATTGAGTAATTAAAACTTAAAGAACGTGAGTCAAAGAATTAGAATTAAGTTAAAATCATACGATCATAACCTGGTTGATAAATCAGCTGAAAAGATCGTTAAAACTGTAAAAACAACAGGCGCAGTTGTGAATGGTCCTATCCCATTGCCAACTAACAAAAAAATATTTACAGTGAACAAAGCAACTTTTGTAAATAAGAAAGCAAGAGAACAATTTCAGCTTTGCTCTTATAAAAGACTGTTAGACATTTACAGTACCACTTCAAAAACCATTGACGCTTTAATGAAGCTCGAATTACCAAGTGGTGTTGAAGTAGAAATTAAAGTGTAAGTTATTTAGCAAGCATACAGCTTAAAAAGAAAATAAGATGTCAGGATTAATTGGAAAAAAAATAGGAATGACCAGCATATTTGACGCTGATGGGAAAAACATCCCATGTACCGTTATTGAAGCTGGCCCTTGCGTTGTAACTCAGGTTCGCACCAAAGAGAAAGACGGGTACGAAGCGATTCAGATTGCATACGAAGACAAGAAGGATAAACATACCACCGGCGCTTTAAAAGGACATTTTGCCAAAGCAGGTGTTAGTCCAAAAAGAGTTGTTCGCGAATTTTCACGTTTTGAAGAAGGTCACCAAAAGAAATTAGGTGAAGAATTAGGTGTTGATATTTTTGTTGAAGGCGAATATATTGATGTTGTTGGTACCTC
>JAOZQX010000170.1:3080-4223 GCA_029931995.1 Bacteroidales bacterium | reverse complement strand
CGCATGTAAACTCTTCGGGCATTCTTTACAATCCGGTAGCTTATAAAGTAAAAGAAGAAACCGGTATGGTTGATTATGATAATATGGAAGAGGTTGCAATGATCGAAAAACCAAAAATGATTATTGCTGGAGCATCGGCCTATTCGCGCGATTGGGATTATAAACGTATGCGTGAGATTGCCGATAAAGTAGGAGCTTTATTAATGTGTGATATGGCGCATCCTGCAGGTTTAATTGCAACAGGTTTGTTAAACGATCCAATTCCACATTGTCACGTAGTAACCACAACCACTCATAAAACCTTACGTGGACCACGTGGTGGAATGATTTTAATGGGTAAAGATTTTGAAAATCCATGGGGATTAAAAACTCCAAAAGGGATTGTAAAAATGATGTCAACCATTCTTAACTCAGCAGTATTTCCAGGTATTCAAGGCGGACCTCTGGAACATGTAATTGCTTCAAAAGCCGTGGCTTTTGGTGAAGCCTTAAGTGATGGGTACAAAGCTTATACTGTGCAGGTAATGAAAAATGCCAAAGCTATGTCTGAGGCTTTTACAGCTAAAGGCTATCATGTAATTTCGGGTGGTACTGATAACCATTTGATGTTAATTGATCTTCGGTCAAAATTCCCTGAAATTACAGGTAAAATTGTTGAGAATACATTGGTTAAAGCGGATATTACTGTTAATAAAAACATGGTTCCTTTTGATAGTCGTTCACCTTTCCAAACTTCTGGTTTGCGTGTGGGTACACCGGCGGTTACAACCCGTGGTTTGAAAGAAGAACATATGGCACCTATCGTTGATTTAATCGACGAGGTAATTAGCGATATTGAAAACGAAGAAGTATTAGAATCTGTTAGAAAACGTGTAAACGAAATGATGAAAGATTTCCCAATGTTTGCGTGGTAATAATAAATTCAAAATAATTCAAAAGGGTAGCAAATTTTGTTGCCCTTTTTTAATTTTATTAAGCCTAATCATGAGAAGATATCAATTTTTGTATCTTTAATTTATTAAATATTTGTAAGAGTTATGGACAATAATGATGTGTTTAAAAAGTTACGAGTAGCCCTTAAACTTCGAAATGAGGATATTATCGAAATAATGAAATTAGTAGATTTTCGAATTACAAAAACTG
>JAOZQX010000170.1:0-3070 GCA_029931995.1 Bacteroidales bacterium | reverse complement strand
TATGTGGTCTTTCTGGTGAGGTGTCTGCTAATGACACCTCGAACTTGACCCAATAGCCATGTTTTTGCTCAATGATAAAGCCATTTAAGTCTAGCAACGTATCCAGTCCATAGTCTCTATCCATACCACCTCACAAAACATATCAACTGCTGATAATAATATCACAATTAAGGAAGATCTATTAGATTTTCTTATTACAAAATCTGAATTGGGTGCCTTATTCCGCCGCGAGGATCATCCAAATTATAAAAACTGTGGCGATCAGGTATTGCGGAATTTCTTAAATGGTTTAATCATACATAAACGAGGAGTTATGGAGAAGAAGGAGACGCCGGAAAAGAAGAAAGAAAAATGATGAGTTATGAATTATAAGTTATAGTATTAAATAATATGTCTTTTAGGAATTATCTTTTCCAAGTTGTTGATGAGAATGAAAAAGCAACCAAGATCGGAAAGTTTTTTAATGTATTTATAATCCTATTAATTCTCCTAAATGTTGTAGCAATAATCCTTGAATCTTTTGACTCTCTTCGACAAGAATATACTCATGTTTTTTATTATTTTGAGGTTTGCTCGGTTATTATTTTTACAGTTGAATATTTGATTAGAGCATTTACAGCAGATTTAAAGTTTGCAGATAAATCTTGGATAAGAGCAGTTCTCTATTTTGTTTTTTCTCCAATAGCATTAATTGATTTATTCGCGATACTTCCATTCTATCTACCATTAATTTTTGTGGTTGACTTAAGGTTTATTAGGATTCTGAGAATATTGAGAGTTAGCAGATTGTTTAAATTGAATAGATACTCCAAATCGTTGAAACTTTTGCAATCTGTTTTAAAAGAGAAATTGCCAGACATTACAGTTACTTTCTTTATTGCTCTGCTCATTCTAATAATATCTTCGATACTAATGTATGAGGTTGAACATGATATACAACCTGAAAAATTTCCAAATGTAGTTGCTGCAATGTGGTGGGCTGTAGCAACATTAACCACAGTCGGTTATGGAGATATATACCCTGTTACAGCTTTTGGAAAAATTATTAGCAGTGTAATAGCGATACTGGGAATTGGGTTAATAGCTATTCCAACAGGAATTCTTAGTGCAGCATTTTTAGAGAAATTTAAGAGTGAAAAAATGAATAAAAAATGCCCAACCTGTGGTAGTGATATATCTAATAATATTGAATAATAATTCCGTTATGTATTTATAAACATTTCCCTCCCAAATTTGAATTTTGATTCGTACATTTGCATCCTAAATTAATTTACTATATGATTGCTTTCGAAGATGCCTTGAAGATAGTACAAGATGCTGTCTATTATGAAATGAGTACCGAGCGAATTTCGATCCATAATTCGCTTAACCGTGTATTGGCAAAAGATATTGTTTCGGATTTAAATATGCCTCCCTTCCCAAAATCGGCTATGGATGGTTATGCCATTTGTTATGAGGATTTAAAAAATGAGTGGGAAGTTTTAGAAGTTATTGCTGCAGGTCAGCAACCTGAAAAACCCATTGGGAAAAACCAATGCTCCAAAATTATGACTGGAGCTATGATGCCTGAGGGTGCCGATTGTGTCATTAAAGTAGAGGAAACAGAAGAACTGAAAAATGCTAAAGTTCGCTTTACCGAAAAAGATACCAAGCGGAATTTTGTTCCGATGGGTGACGATGTAAAAGTGAATGATTTAGTACTGAAAAAAGGCACACTCCTAAATGCACAGCATATTGCGGTAGCGGCGGCTGTGGGCTATGATAGTCCAAGGGTTTATAAAAAGGTTAGGGTAGGAGTCATCTCTACCGGTGATGAATTGGTTGAACCCCATTTAGTGCCTGGGCCTTCTCAAATTCGTAACTCAAATGCATATCAATTGGTGGCTCAATTACAGAAGATGAATGTAAGCCCGCTCTATTTTGGCATTGCTCGCGATACCGAAGAATCAACCACAAAAGTGATCACTAAAGCTATTGATGAGTGCGATGTAGTTCTATTATCTGGCGGCGTTTCTATGGGCGATTTCGATTTTATTCCAAAAATATTTGATGATTTGGGTGTTGAAATAAAATTTAAGGAGATTTCAGTTCAACCCGGAAAACCTTCGGTTTTCGGAGTATTGAAAAATAAATTTATTTTCGGGCTTCCCGGTAATCCGGTTTCATCTTATAATATTTTCGAGATACTCGCAAAACCTTTAATTTATAAAATGATGGGTTGCGATTATAAACCTGCCGAAATTCGTTTGCCGATGGCTAAAGAATATAATCGTAAACGTTCGGGGCGGAAATCATTCTTGCCAGTTAAGATTGAGGATGGGAAAATTTGGCCTATCGAATATCATGGCTCGGCTCATATTTTTGCGTTGACCGAAGCTAATGCATGGATTTCGATACCTGTGGGGGTATCAACTTTAAATGAAGGAGAGATTGTAGATGTTAGACAAATATAAGCGCCGATTAAATTATTTGCGGATTTCGGTTACCGATCGATGTAATTTACGTTGTATGTATTGCATGCCTGCTGAGGGTATTACGCAATTAAAACACGAGGATGTTTTATCTTTTGATGAGATTGTAGATGTTGTAAAACATGGTGTTAGTTTGGGTATCGATAAGGTGAGACTCACCGGAGGAGAACCCCTAGTTCGTAAAGGAATTGTGGATTTGGTTGAAATGATTTGGAATGTTGAAGGGGTAAAAGACCTCTCGATGACGACCAATGCTATTTTATTAGACAAATTTGCTGATGATCTTAAAAAAGCTGGACTACAGCGTTTAAATATTAGTTTGGATACAATTGATCCGAAAAAATTTGAGGAGATTTCGCGAGGTGGCGATATTCAACAAGTTTTTAAAGGTGTTGAAGCGGCGAAAAAGGCGGGTCTTACTCCCATTAAAATAAATTGTGTGGTTTGGGAATCTTCCAAAGAAAAGGATGCACAAGATGTTTCCAACTATTGCGAGGAGAATGATTTAAAGGTTCGATTCATTCACCAAATGAATTTATCAACCGGAGAGTTTTCGGTGGTTGAAGGTGGTGATGGTGGTAATTGTAGTAAATGCAATT
>JAOZQX010000169.1 GCA_029931995.1 Bacteroidales bacterium | reverse complement strand
AGAGCCAGTGGTGTGGGTGTTTTACTTGAAATTGCCCGCCAATTAAGCCTCGAGAATACAAAGGTTGGAATTGATATTATTTTCTTTGACGTTGAGGATTCCGGCGAATATGGATCAAATGATTCCTGGGCCTTGGGTTCGCAATATTGGGCAAAAAACACTCATCTTCCAAATTATAGAGCTCGTTACGGAATTTTACTTGATATGGTTGGTGCAGCCAATCCGTATTTCACGAAAGAAAATACATCTCGTCAATATGCTCCCGACATTTTACAAAAAGTATGGACTACTGCCAAAAAAATTGGTTATCAAAAATATTTTGTTGATGTAGAAACGGGCGGTATTTTAGATGATCATGTTTATATCAATCAAATTTTGGGTATCCCAACTATTGATATTATTCATTATAATGACCAATCACCCACCGGTTTTTTTGAGCATTGGCATACAAGCAAAGACGACTTAAACTCAATTGATAAATTCAGTTTAAAGGTGGTTGGGCAAACGGTATTAACAGTAATTTTTGAAGAATAATTTTACAATCCCAAAAATTTAATGAAACCTACAATGAAAAAAATATTTTAAATAATTTGGTTTATATTATAAACTACTTTATATTTGCAATAAAAATACATTGTTATGAATAACGAAAATCTAACACCTGATAAAAGCCTTGAGATAATTACACAAGTAATCAATGAAGCCCGATCAAAATTCGAAGAAAACGGTTTTATTTATATCGTGTGGGGAGTACTAATTTTTACAGCCTCTTTGGCGCAATATTTCCTTCTTAAAAATGAATACTACAGCATTAATTATTACCCCTATTTTCTGATGCCACTTGGCGCAATCATCACTTGGATGTATAAATCAAAACAAAAAAAGAAAAAAACATATAACCACATTAATAAAGTAATATCCCTATTTTGGATTGTTTTATCATTAAATATAATGGTATTAGGATTTTTCTTTCATCCATTTTTAAAGGAAAATTTAATTCCTATCCTACTGATTTTAATGGGAATTGGAATTATTATCTCAGGAGTATCAATAAAAAACAAATTACTTTTATTTTCTGGAATTTTAATAAACATATCAGGATTAATATGTTTCTGGTTAAACTGGATAGATCATTCACTGTTATTAAGTGCAACTGCTGTTATTGCAATTCTGATTCCTGGTATTATCCTGATAACTACATCAAAGAAAACAAATGTATAAGAATTTAAATCCTTTATTGCATTCGCAATTACGATTAAAGATAATGGCCTACCTGATAAGTAAAGGTAAGTCCGAATTTATCGAACTAAAATAGCTCACAAAAGCAACCGCAGGGAATATTAGTGTGCAACTAAAAAAACTAGAAAAAGCCAAATACATATCAATTACCAAAGGCTTTAAAAACAATTATCCGCACACAACCATTGAAATAATGAAGGAAGGAATTGATGCTTTTGAAGAATATGTTCAGGCACTAAAACAATACATCGAAAAGCAGTAAGATTTTAACTCAAAAAAAATCTTTATAATAACTCATTCGCCAAATTAGCCAGCTCCGAACGTTCCCCTTTCTCCAACTTAATATGCGCATAAATTTCGTGGTGCTTAATCTTATCAATTAAATAAGACAAACCATTACTTTGAGCATCCAAATATGGAGTATCGATTTGGAAAACATCTCCTGTAAAAATAATCTTGGTATTTTCTCCGGCACGGGTAATAATGGTTTTTACCTCATGTGGTGTAAGGTTTTGAGCCTCATCCACAATAAAGCACACATTTGAAATACTCCGGCCGCGAATATAGGCCAATGGTGTAATTACCAATTTTTCAGATTCAAGAGCATTGGAAATCGCCTTAAATTCTTTATCCGCCTCGTGATATTGATTTTGGATAAATTTTAAATTATCCCAAAGCGGCTCCATATATGGATTAATTTTTTCTTTGATATCTCCGGGCAGATAACCAATATCCTTATTACTCAAAGGAACTATTGGACGAGCCAAGTAAATCTGTTTAAATTCTCTACGTTGTTCCATCGCTCCTGCCAAAGCAATCAAGGTTTTTCCTGTTCCAGCAACTCCCTGAAGAGTTACCAGCTTGACTTCAGGATTAAAAATGGCATGCAGTGAAAAAACCTGTTCGGCATTGCGCGGCATAATTTTGTAAGCTGGTTTTTTTTCAACCCGTTCAATCAAATCAGTTTGCGGATTGTAGAAAGCTAAAGCAGAAGTCCGGTTATGTTTTAATATATAATAATGGTTAGGGATAGAGTCCTTCAATCCCAAATCTTTCAAAGTACAGAAACCCTCTCCATAAATTTTATCTATCACCTCTCGGTCAACATCCTCGATAATGGTTTTTCCGGAATACAAGGAGTCCATGTCTTGGATTTTCCCGGTTTCATAATCTTCGGCAGGAATATTCAACGATTTTGCCTTCAGGCGTAAATTAATATCTTTTGTTACCAGAATAATTTTTTTATTAGGAAATTCCTGTGTTAGAGCAAGTGCTGAGTTTATAATTTTATGATCAGGTTTATTATCGCCAAAAATTTGTGTAGCATCTAAATCGGCATGCTGGTTCATCACTACTTTAAACTTTCCTTTCCCTTTTCCATTAATGGCTATCCAGTTTTTCAAAGTGTATTTTCCGGCCAAGCGATCCATATTTCGAATAAACTCCCTTGCTTCAAAATTCTTGATATCATTTCCTTTCTTGAAATTATCCAGCTCCTCTAAAACCGTTATCGGAATTGCCACATCATTCTCCTCAAAATTATTAATTGCATCATGATCGTATAAAATCACCGATGTGTCGAGTACAAAAATTTTCTCTTGTTTTTTTTTCGTTCCGGCCATATTTATCTCCTTTTCTACAAACGAAGAAGTCTCCCACGCCTGCTATTAATATTGTATCATCAATCGTAAATGTAACGATAAAAAATTGGTATTAAAATCATTTTCTGCTTAAATTATCCTCTGCAAAATGTTCATAAAATTATTATTTCAGAGATAAAATCTTTCAAATTGTTACCTTTGTTTTACATAGATTTTACAAATTCTAAGACTATTTTATGCCTGAACAAAAGAAACTTTTTTTACTCGATGCCATGGCTTTAATTTACAGAGCCTATTTTGCGCTGAATAAAAACCCCCGGATCAACTCAAAGGGGATGAATACCTCGGCTGTGCTTGGTTTTGCAAACACACTTTTAGATGTGCTAAAAAACGAACAACCAACACATATCGGCGTGGCTTTCGACACCCACGCTCCTACTGTTAGGCACGAAAATTTCGCAGAATATAAAGCCAATCGAGAGAGAATGCCTGAAGATTTGGCGATCTCCATTCCTTATGTAAAAAAACTCATCGAGCATCTTAACATTCCTATTTTATATGTGGATGGCTACGAGGCCGATGATGTTATCGGGACACTTGCCAAGGAGGCAGAAAAACAAGGTTTCACTACCTATATGATGACTCCCGATAAAGATTTTGGGCAATTGGTTTCGAATAATATTTTTATGTTTAAACCAGCCCGTATGGGAAATAAAGCTGAGGTTTTAGGTCCTCCCGAAATTTGCGCAAAATACGGACTCAAACGACCCGAACAGTTTATTGATATTTTAGGATTATGGGGCGATGCTTCCGATAATATTCCGGGTGTACCCGGAGTTGGCGAAAAAACAGCTACCAAACTTATTGGCGAATTTGAAAGCATAGATAATCTTTTAAAAAACACAGATAAACTAAAAGGAAAATTAAAAGAAAACTTAGAAGAATTTGGCGATCAGGCAATCATGTCGAGAGAACTGGCTACTATTATTTTGGATGTTCCAATCGAGCTTGAAGAAACTCAATTAAAAATTAAAGAGCCCAATATTCCTGGATTAAAAGCCTTATTTGATGAACTGGAATTTCGCCAGTTTGCGCAACGATTTTTCACTCAGGAATCTTTAAAAAAATCGACTCCTGAATCTACTGAAGAAGGATCGATGGGAGACTTATTTAGCGCCTTGCCCGAAGGCGAAAAAGTTATAAAAAACAAAATTACACTTGAAGATGTTCCGCACGAATATTCATTAATTGACACAGAAGAAAAAAGAGAAGGTTTAATAAAGGATTTACTCAAACAGAAATCTATTTGTTTTGATACCGAAACAACGGGTACCGACCCAAATAACGCTGAGTTGGTTGGGATGTCGTTTTGCTTTGAAAAAGGCAAGGCTTTTTATGTTCC
>JAOZQX010000168.1:258-4249 GCA_029931995.1 Bacteroidales bacterium | reverse complement strand
TGAAAAATCAGCCACCTTGCCTAATTCTGTAGTCATCCGTTTAGCGGTTTGGAACATTTCTTCCATCAAATCATCGGCATCCACAACCGTACCCTCTCGCGATTTCATTTTTCCATGAGGTAACTCAACCATGCCATACGATAAGTGGTAAACCGAATCGGCCCAGTTATAGCCAAGTTTTTTTAATACAATTTTCAGAACATCAAAATGGTAATTTTGTTCATTACCTACCACATAAACCAATCTTTCAGCATTAAATTCGTCATGGCGCAATTTAGCTGTTCCTAAGTCCTGAGTCATGTACACAGATGTGCCATCAGCACGTAGCAATAATTTTTCATCCAATCCATCACCATTCAGGTTAGCCCAAACAGAGCCATCTTCCTTTTTAAATAAAATACCTTCTGCTAATCCCTTTTCAACAATTTTTTTCCCGAGCAAATAAGTTTCTGACTCATGATATATTTTTTCAAATTCGATTCCTAAACGTTCGTAGGTTTTATCAAAGCCGGCATACACCCAATTATTCATTTTTTCCCAGAGAGCTCGAATATCTTTATCGCCTACTTCCCATTTTTTTAACATTTCCTGTGCTTCATGTAAAAGTTTGGATCTTTTTAAAGCTTCATCCATGACAATTCCTTTGTTCTCTACTAAATCCCGAAACACTTCTTTTTCTTTTTTATTAAATAAAACATAAAAATCCCCCACAAACTTATCGCCTTTTTTGTCTGCACTTTCGGGTGTTTCAGGATCGCCCCACTTTTGCCATGCAAGCATGCTTTTGCAAATATGAATGCCTCGGTCGTTTACCAGATTTACACGCTGCACATTTTTGCCATTGGCCTTTAAAATATTAGCCACAGAACTGCCCAATAAATTATTTCGGATATGTCCCAGATGTAAAGGTTTATTTGTATTTGGGGAAGAAAATTCAACTACTATCGGATTTTCAGATTGATCTTTCAGAAAGCCAAAATCAGTTTTTGTTTTATGATCGTTAAAAAACTGCAGCCAATATTCATCGGCAATTACCAAATTCAAAAATCCTTTTATAACATTAAACTTTTCAACAACATCTAGGTGTTTTTGTAAATACTCACCTAACATTGTGGCAGTTTGTTCAGGCGATTTTCTTGAAAATCGAAGCAATGGAAAAACAACCAAAGTCAAATCTCCCTCAAAATCTTTAAGGGTTTTTTGCAATTGGAATTGCTTTTTATCTACCTCTACATCAAACACTTCTTTAAAAGCCTGATGTGCTCCATCGATGAGTAATTGCTCGATCATAAATATTTAATTTAAATGCAAAAGTACGGCAAAAGATTGGAAGAACAAAAGGATGTTTCGACTACGCTCAACGACCTTTCAAACTACACTCAACAAGCTAAGGAATGGAGGCTGAGTTTTCTCAGGGCTTGTCAAAGGGTATCGAAGTCGAGGCAAGCACAGCACATTATTTAAAACTATGACTGATTAAGAACAAGATGCTTGATTTGATCCTTTTTAATGATTAAGTAAGATTCGTTAGAAGAGTCAATTAGGGTATATGGGATCCCTTTGTTTTCAAGTTCAACGCACCAGGCCAAATACAGTTTTTCAAGATCGACTCTTTCGAGTAAATTCATCCAATAACTATTCGGATAGCTAACAGAAGAATTTCCTTTCAGCTTTTTTGGTTCAACCTGCTTCCGAAGCGGAATTCTGTGTAACAATACGCTACGTGGAACTACCATTACAATTGCCTTCTTCGGATAAGATAGTGTAAGGATTTTTTTCCATGATGAATCCGAAACAAATTTAGTATATGAACTAAACTTTCTCAATGGATGTCTGTTAAGGTAATCCGCATAACGGAGAATGTTATAGTGAAAGAAGCAATCCTTTTTAAAAACAGCTGGGGCATTTGACATAGATGCAGGAAAAACAACCGGAGATGATGGCGATAGATCAGTTAGCTCGGCAAGACATTTCGAATTCGTAAGAATAGCACTCTTACCAGCACTTGATGGCCCGCTAACGATACAAATCATAATTATTTATTTTAACGCAAAATACGGCAAAAGATTAGAAGAAAAAAGAGGCGAACAATGTCGCCTCATATTATTACTCAGAAATTAAACCTAACATTTATTCTTTAAATTTCAATTTTACAGTTTTGCGAAAATCTTTAATTCTACCGGTCAGTTTTCTGTTTTTAGGATATTTTAAATCATAAAAAATATTTACATAATGTGACAGGCGATCTTTAAGATCTTTACGCGCTACCAAATCATGAATTTTTCCTGTTTCATAAAGACTATCAGTAATTACAATATTCGGATCCACTTCGAAGCCTGCACCCGTAACAACACGTGGTCCGGCAAACTCAACCAATCCACCCTTTTCGCCAAGCATAATATCACCCTGAGTAACATAACTGGCATAAGCACCTCCGGTTGTTGGACCAATGATAACTGAAGTAAATAAAACACCTGCTTTTTTCAAATCTAAAAGAGCCATATTCATTTTTGCCATTTGAGCAAGCGACATAGGTCCTTCATTCATCCGAGCTCCCCCCGAAGAACAAAGTGAAATAAACGGATAATTATGTTTAATACTATAATCAACTGCTCTGCAAAATTTTTCACCAAAAGCAGCTCCAAATGACCCACCAAAAAAGCTTAAATCAGTAATAGCAACCACGACATCATTCCCATCTAACTTAGCCTTACCTGTTACTAAACCTTCTTTTGAGAAACATTTATCCTCCATTTTTTCGAGGTTATCTTTGTAACGACCAAAAAAGTAGCGTTCGTTACCAATGAGTTTCCTGATGGTCAGATCAGCTTCTATTTCATGAAATGTATTTTTATCACAAATCTTTTCAATCTGATCTTCTACTTTTATATTTTCACCTTTCCCACAAGTTGGACAGGCATAATAGTTATTTTTATAATCCTCGTATGGAATAAATCCGCAACCACCGGCTACTTTAAATTTACCAAGTTCGGCATCCCATCCCTTTTCACATTTAACCAATTTAACACCGTCAAGATCTTCTGTTTCAAGATGCAAATGAGCCTGAATTAAATGCAGGGTATGAAAATCTGCACGTTCAACATCAACCATAGGGATATTAAACGGCTTAACACTTTTTGTTTTTCTTTTCCAGAGTTTATCTTTTTCCTCAACGAATTTACCATAGTTTAAAACTTTATTCCGGCGAGCTTCAACAAGCTTGGGAGTAATCTTAGAAAAAGATTTTTTACTTCCTTTAGACCATTCATTCAAAGTTTTAATAAGGTTTTCTTTAATAATACCTATTGTGAAGTCATAATTAATATGTGCTCCTTTTTTGGGCTCAGGAAGGATTTCATCAATCATTCCAATTTCCATTAAGTGGTCAGCACCCGGACGTAATACATCCAAAGCATCACCAAGGGTATCTTCAATATTTTCTCCTTCGGATAATCGCTTATGAAAAATAATACGACTGCAACTTTCAGGCGCAATAACCGAATAAAGAGCATTCTCGAACATAAAACTTTTATCGGCAGTTTGAAGAGCCAGAGCCCCTCCACTACCACCTTCACCAATTACAAAAGAAACAGTTGGAGTGGCTACTCCACCATAACGACTGATACAATCAGAAATTAAAAAAGATTGACCGATTAACTCCGATTCCATTGAGGTGTCGCCACCAAATGTATCGATAAAAGAAACAACAGGTGTTCCTTTTTTCTCGGCTTCATCAAGCATTTGTAAAGTAAAAGAAAAACCTTTGGCGGTAAGCATACCGGTAGCCTTGCTTTCTTTCCCTTTACGACGTTTTTCCTGACCCAGAATTATACATTCAAAACCATCAATGCTACCTTTGGCAGCAATTAACGATGGATCAGGAGAATCATAATACTGTAGGCTTTCAAAAACACCTTCAATTACATCCGAACTTCTTATCCGTTCCGGATGACGTATTAAATCGTATCTTTCCTTGTAATCTTTTCTTGGT
>JAOZQX010000168.1:0-243 GCA_029931995.1 Bacteroidales bacterium | reverse complement strand
ATCCATTGCTTCTAATTTTTTAGCTCGCAGACAGAAGCAATAGTTTTGGAAAAAAAACGAGGCAAGATAATAAAAAATGCAAACTAAATTAGCTTACAATAATTTAAATAAGGTATTCGGCTTTTTATCGTATGCATTATTCTTTTTGATGTAATTATATTACAAACATTTACAAGCTTTTTTAAAATGAAATTATGAAAGGGGTTATTTTTTTAATTTATTTTGTGTCTAATTAAAAAGTTA
>JAOZQX010000167.1:3596-4250 GCA_029931995.1 Bacteroidales bacterium | reverse complement strand
TATTAAAAATTTTGTTTTCATAATTTATTAACACTGTCTCATACTACCTCCATTTATAGTATTTTTACAATTCAAAATTATAGGTTAATAACATTGATAAGACTGCTTGAAAGATATGCCTGATTTTACTCATTTACACGTACATACACAATACTCAATCCTTGATGGAGCGGCTAAGATTTCCGGTTTAATCGACAAGGTTAAAGAACATGGGATGGATGCCTTGGCCATTACCGATCATGGAAATATGTTTGGGGTGCTTAAATTTTTCTTTGAAGCCAAAAAAGCAGGCATCAAGCCAATTATTGGCTGCGAAGTATATTTGGCCGAAAACAGCCGTTTCGATAAACAGGGTAAAGGATCGCGGAGTGCTTACCATTTGATTTTACTTGCAAAAGATTTAACGGGCTATAAAAATCTTTCAAAAATTGTATCTACCGGCTATATCGATGGTTTTTATTATACCCCAAGAGTAGATAAAGAAATTTTGCGAAAATATTCGGAAGGATTGATTGCTTCGTCGGCTTGCTTGGGTGGAGAGTTACCTGAAGTTATTCGAAAAAAAGATCCGGATGAAGCAGAAAAAGTATTGCAGGAATACATTGATATTTTTGGCGACGACTTTTATTTGGAACTTCAGAATCACGGTCTTGT
>JAOZQX010000167.1:0-3586 GCA_029931995.1 Bacteroidales bacterium | reverse complement strand
TGACGAACAAAAGCAAGTGAATGTAAGATTACTTGAACTGGCTCAAAAGTACGATCGTAAAGTTATTGCAACCAATGATGTGCATTATGTTAATAAAGATGATTTTGATGCTCACCATATCTTAATTTGTTTGAATACAGGAAAAGATGTGGATGACAAATCGGGAATGCACTATACCGGACAAGAATATTTGAAGACACCGGGCGAAATGGCTGAATTGTTTGCTGATACTCCAGAAGCATTGGCAAACACCAGAGAGGTGGTTGATAAGATTGAAGAATACGAAATTACGACCAAAGAAACCATTCTTCCGCGTTTCCCGTTACCCAAAAACTTTAGTTCTGAGGATGATTATTTACGGCATTTGGCCTACGAGGGTGCTGAGAAATTATACCCTGCCTTAAGCAAAGAAGTCAAGGATCGGCTGGATTTTGAGTTGAAGGTTATACGGGATATGGGATTTCCGGGATACTTTTTAATTGTTCAGGATTTTATAGCTGAAGCTCGAAAAATGGGTGTGTTGGTTGGTCCCGGGCGTGGTTCGGCTGCCGGATCTGCAGTTGCTTATTGCACCGGAATTACAAATATTGACCCTATCAAATACAATCTGCTTTTTGAGCGTTTCTTAAATCCTGAACGTATTTCGATGCCTGATATTGATATTGATTTTGATGATGAAGGACGCGAAAAAGTATTGGATTATGTGGTGGAGAAATATGGCGAAAGTCATGTTGCACAAATCATCACTTTTGGAACCATGGCAGCAAAATTGGCCATCCGAGATGTAGCTCGTGTGTTAAAACTTCCTCTCCCTGAAGCTGATCGATTGGCGAAGCTAGTACCTGAAAGGCCTGGCATAACTTTGGCTCAAGCCTATAAAGAAGTAAAGGAATTGGGCGATTTAAAAACCAAAGGCGATGAGTTAACTAAAAAAACATTAAGCTTTGCTCAAACCCTTGAAGGTTCGGCGCGACATACCGGAACGCATGCCTGTGGAGTAATTATTGGACCGGATGATTTGATTGAACATATTCCGCTTAGCATGGCAAAAGATTCCGATTTGATGGTAACCCAATACGAGGGTAAATTGGTTGAGTCGGTGGGTATGTTAAAAATGGATTTTCTAGGTTTAAAAACCTTATCTATTATTAAAGATGCCATTAAGAACATCAAGGAAAGACATGGTGTAGAGATAGATATTGATGCAATTCCTCTTGAGGATGAAAAAACCTATGAGCTCTACCAGCGGGGCGATACAATTGGAACGTTCCAGTTCGAGTCGGATGGAATGCGTAATTACCTCAAGGAATTAAAACCGACAAATATTGAGGATTTAATTGCTATGAATGCCTTGTATCGTCCGGGTCCCATGAATTATATTCCTGTTTATATTAATCGTAAACATGGAAAAGAAAAAGTTGAGTATCCTCATCCGTGGCTGGAAGAAATTTTGCAACCTACCCATGGAATCATGGTTTATCAGGAGCAAATTATGCAGACAGCTCAAATTATGGGAGGTTATTCACTCGGAAGTGCGGATATTTTGCGACGGGCAATGGGTAAAAAGATCCTTTCGGAGATGGAAAAACAAAAATCTGTTTTCATCAAAGGTGCAGTAGAAAAAGGGGTTGAGGAAGAAAAGGCCAAAGAAACTTTCCAGATCATGGAGCGTTTTGCTGAGTATGGGTTTAACCGGTCTCACTCGGCGGCTTACTCTATGATTGCTTATCAAACGGCCTACTTAAAAGCTCATTATCCGGCTGAGTATATGGCATCTGTTCTAACTCACAATCTTTCTGACATCAAAAAAATTACCTTTTTTATAGACGAAAGCAAACGTAGAGGCATTCCGGTTTTGGGGCCTGATGTTAACGAAAGTTCATTGAATTTTACGGTAAACAGTAAAGGAGAAATTCGTTTTGGAATGGCAGCTATAAAAGGAGTAGGAGAGGCAGCTGTTCTTTCTATGCTTGAAGAACGAAGCAATAATGGGCCTTTTAAAGATGTGGTGGATATGGTTACCCGAGTAAATTTACGGGCGGTTAATAAACGTAGTTTCGAAGCCTTGGCAATGTCTGGTGCGTTCGACTCCTTTGAAAACTCACATCGTGCGCAATATTTCTATCGTGAAAACACGGATGATTCTATCTTTCTTGAAAAAGTAATTAAGCATGGTAACAATATTCAGGAACGACAAAATGCTTCTCAGGTTTCACTTTTTGGTGGGATGGAAGAAGATATTCAGATGCCTACGATTGAGCTACCCGAGTGTCAGCCTTGGACTAAAATCGAGCAGCTAAAAAATGAAAAAACCGTAACCGGATTTTATATGTCGGGGCATCCTTTGGATGATTATCGAATTGAGATGGAAAACTTTTGCGATATTCAAATAGGACAATTGAATACCAATCAGAAGGCATATAAAAACAAGAATATCACCTTTGCCGGAATGATAACTTCTGTTACTCATCGGACAACTAAAAACAATAAACCTTTTGGGACTTTTACTATTGAAGATTTTGATGACACCATGCAATTGGCTTTATTTTCTGAAGAATATTTAAAACTTCGCCACTTTTTAGTGGAAGGGAATTTTGTGTTGATTAAGGCCAAGGTGCAAAATAGATATAACTCGCAAGATTTGCTTGAGACAAAGATCAATTATATGGGCTTGTTAGCCGAAACAATTGAGAGGAACACCCATGAAATGACCATTATTATTAATACGCTGGAGTTAAACGAACAAAAAATAAATGAAATTTTTGAGCTGATAAAAAAACATTCTGGTAAGGTTCCGTTTCGAGTGAAATTAAGTGATCCTGAAGAGCAAAAAAGTGTGGAATTGAAATCACGAAAGACTCAAATTAATCCTTCAACATTAGCAAAATCCCTGCATAATATTCAGGGTGTTAAGTATAAGTTGAAGTAAGTGCATTAAATATTTGAAGTGCGTTAAAATACTTTAGTCATTTCAGACAATTTTTTAATAAAATTGAAAAATATTCGAAGATAGTTTCCAGGAATTATTATTACTTTTGTAAAACCAAAAACGATAAAAAATAATCATTAATAAATCAAAAATAAACAAATCATGGCATTAGAAATTACAGATGCAAACTTTGAAGAAATTGTATTAAAATCAGATAAACCCGTTCTTTTAGACTTTTGGGCAGTATGGTGTGGCCCTTGTCGTATGGTTGGTCCTTTAGTAGAAGAAATTGCTAACGAATATGAAGGAAAAGCTGTAGTAGGTAAAGTTGATGTAGATAGCAATCCTGGAGTAGCTGGTAAATTTGGAATTCGTAATATTCCTACCCTTTTATTCTTTAAAAATGGCGAAATTGTTGACAAACAAGTTGGAGCTGTTCCAAAGCAAGTTCTTGTAAATAAATTGGAAGCAATTATGTAATTCTTCCTTTTGTAAAATATTTAAAGCCAAAACTGAGCAATCGGTTTTGGCTTTTTTTAGATGTTGTAGAGTTTTAACCACCCCGTCCTTCGGCCACCCCTCCTTGAAAAGGAGGGGTGTTTGTGGTATATTTTAAAACTTCATTTGTAATTGAATTTTCAATTCTGATTTACTGTT
>JAOZQX010000166.1 GCA_029931995.1 Bacteroidales bacterium | reverse complement strand
TGTGGTACGATCCCTCTTCTGTATGATACCCCATTGATAAAAAATAAGTTATGGCTGACAATACTTTTGGAAAACTTTTTAAACTTACAACATTTGGCGAATCGCACGGCGCTGCTATAGGTGGAGTTGTTGATGGATGTCCACCGGGTTTGGAAATTGATTTTGATTTTATTCAAAATGAGTTAAATCGACGTAAGCCAGGACAATCAGAATTTACTACTCCTCGTCAGGAGATGGATGAACTTGAGTTTTTATCCGGCATATTTGAGGGTAAAACTACAGGTACGCCAATAGGTTTTATCATCAGAAATAAAGATGCTAAATCTGATGACTATGATAATCTGAAAGATGTTTATCGTCCTTCTCATGCTGATTTTACTTATGAGAAAAAATATGGAATTCGCGACCATAGGGGTGGTGGTAGAGCATCGGCGCGAGAAACAGCTGTGAGAGTTGTTGGTGGAGCCATTGCTAAAATGTTTTTGCTGAAGCAGGATGTTGGTGTTATTGCTTTTGTTTCTCAAATTGGTTCTATTCGGATTGAGAATGAGTTAGAAGAATTAAGTATAAAATCTGTTGAAGAATCCTTGCTTAGGTGTCCAGATCTTCAGTCATCAGCTAAGATGGAGGCTTATCTTGAAGAATTGAGCAAGAAAAAAGATTCGACAGGTGGAATTATTAGTTGTATGATTGAAAACTCTCCGGCCGGATTGGGTGAGCCTGTTTTTGATAAGCTACATGCCGATTTAGGAAAAGCCATGTTGAGCATTAATGCAGTAAAAGGATTTGAATATGGTTTTGGTTTTGAAAGTGCTGCAATGAAAGGTTCTGAACTAAATGATAGTTTTATTAAAACCGAAGATGGTATTAGAACCGAGACTAATTTTTCGGGAGGTATTCAGGGTGGAATTTCCAATGGCGAAAGTATTTATTTTAATGTTGCTTTCAAACCAGTTGCTAGCATATCATCAAAGCAAACTACCGTAAATAAGTCGGGCGAAGAAGTAGATTTGGAAATTGAAGGACGTCACGACCCTTGTGTGGTACCACGTGCAGTTCCAATCGTTGAAGCTATGGCAGCTATGGTAATAGCCGACCATTTGTTAAGACAAAATGCCTATACTAAGTTATAATACAAAATTAAATATAAGGCCGACGATCAGAATCCCTGTTGCTACTATCGATACGAATATTACCAACATCCTTGTTTTTAATACCTTTTTAAGGATTATAATTTCAGGCAAAGAGAGTCCAATAACTGACATCATAAAGGCTAAGGCTGTTCCCAGTGATGCACCTTTCTCAATTAATACACTAACGATGGGGATAATCCCTGCAGCATTCGAATAAAGTGGTACGCCAATTAAAATTGATAATGGTACCGAATACCAAGCATCACTTCCCATTATAGCGGCCATATAATCTTCGGGGATATAGCCGTGAGCACCGGCACCAACAGCAATACCCAATAATATGTATATCCAGATTTTCCCAACAATTTCTTTAACAGTATTGTAGCCAAGATCTATTCGGTCATTCCATGAAAATTTTTCCTCAAGAATGGATTGCTCGCCGCTTTTTGCTTTAAAAACCCAGTCTTGTACATATTTATTCAGGTTCAACTTTCCTATTAACCAGCCTGAACTAATGGCTATAGTCAAACCGGTAATCATATATATTAAAGTAACTTTCCAACCGAATAGGCCGAGTAATAAAACAATAGCTACTTCATTAATCATAGGAGCTGCAATTAAAAATGAGAAAGTGACTCCGATAGGGATTCCTGCTTCTACAAAACCCAAGAATAATGGAATAGCTGAACATGAACAAAAGGGTGTTACAACTCCTAATGAGGCAGCCATTACATTGCCGGCAAATAATGATTTTCCTTCTAAAGCTTTTCGTGTTTTCTCCGGACTAAAATAACTTCGGATAATCCCAACAAAGAATATAATCAGGCTAAGCAGCAATAATACTTTCGGAGTTTCATAAATGAAAAAACGTAGCGATTTGGTAAAATGATCTCCCGCCTTTAGTTTCAATAAATCATCTACAATGAAATCAGAAATTACCTGCAAATTCATGTAAAATATTACCCAAATAGCTAAGAGTGTGAGGCTAATTATTAATCGTTTTTTTATCATTTTTCTAATTCAATTTATTTAAAGAAATATCTTTTTTTAAATCGTAAGGCCACGCCTACCAAAGCAATCATTACCGGCACTTCTACTAATGGTCCAATAACAGCCGCAAAAGCTTCGCCCGAACTTGTGCCAAATATTGCAATTGCAACAGCAATGGCTAATTCAAAATTATTGCTTGCTGCCGTGAACGAGAGAGTTGTTGTTTGCTCATAATTTGCCCCAATTTTCTTGCTCATAAAAAATGATAAGAAAAACATTATCAGAAAATATATGAGTAGAGGTATGGCTATTAATACAACGTCAAAAGGAATTTTAATAATGTATTCACCCTTCAAGGAGAACATTACGATAATTGTAAAAAGCAGAGCAATTAATGTTAATGGGCTAATTTTGGGGATAAACTTTTTATGATACCATTCTTTACTCTTAACTCTAATTAGTATAAAACGGCTTAAAAAGCCTGCAATAAAAGGAATTCCAAGATAGATGAATACACTTTCTGCTATTTTTCCTATGGTGATATTTTCTACAGCATTATTGGTAGGTATACCAAACCATCCGGGTAAAATAGCAATGAAAAAATAGGCGTAAATTGAGAAGAAAAGTACCTGGAAAATTGAATTGAAAGCAACCAATCCGGCGGCATATTGAGTGTCGCCCTTTGCCAAATCATTCCAAACAATTACCATCGCAATACAACGCGCTAAACCAATCATAATAATCCCGTACATATACGGTAAGTTCGCATTGTTCTCTCCGGGAAATAGTTTAAAAAAGATGATTGCCAAAGCAAACATTAAAACGGGCCCGATAAGCCAGTTCTGAACTAATGATAGCGAGAGTACCTTGAAGTTTTTGAAAACATCTCCCAACTCCTCGTATTTAACTTTAGCCAATGGAGGATACATCATCAGAATTAGTCCGATAGCCAGTGGTATATTGGTTGTGCTTTCGGGACTTGATTTTAAAGATTCCCAAAAGTCAACAATATTCGGGAAAAGGTATCCTGAAAAAACACCAATTAGCATGGCTGCAAAAATCCATATCGTTAAATAGCGATCCAGGAATGATAGTTTTTTTGTAAGTGATCCCATAGTATTTATAGATATAATATTAGAGTATAATATATTCCAACAATAGCAAAAATTATAGCAACAACTCTTCGGAACCAGATCTCAAAACTTTTAATTTTATTGTAAAAATTTCCGATGCCTGATACGGTAAATGCTAATAAATAGGCTATTATAATTACAGGCAAAGCTGTTGCAATTGCAAAAATAATTGGCAAATACAAACCATTAGCACTGGATATTGTCATTGGTATCAACATCCCAAAATAAAACACCCCCGATAACGGACAAAAGGCAAGGGCAAAAACAACCCCTAATAAAAGTGCATTGAGAAGAGATATTTGTTTTTTGTTTTCAAAGCGCTTTTGTAATCCGGAAGCAAATGAAAAATTTAGAGGGATAAGATTCAGCATAAATAGGCTAATCAGTATTAATAGTGGACCTAAAACAGATTCTCCATATCGCTGAAAAAAAGTTGAGATCTCAAGAGTACTGCTCCCGAAATAAATAATAATGCCCAGACTGGTATAACTGATTACTCTCCCCAGCGTATATAATAGCCCCTGATAAAAAACATGGGATTTGTTCCCAATATTGCGACTAATAAAAGCAGTTGCTGTAATATTTGTAGCCAGCGGACAGGGGCTAATGGCTGTCATTATCCCTAAAATAAATACAGACACTAACGGAATGTTAGTGTTTTGAAAGAGTTCAATCAAGCTATCCATCAGATGATTTCGTCAATTTCCTTTTTGATAGTACTTTTTAGTTTGTCAGGGTTTGCAATGGCATACATGAAAGCCAAATTGGTAATATTCTCAACTCTTACTAAAGTTCCTTCTGTTTTTTTAACCAGTAAACTCGAACCCGATACTTCCATTTTTTCGGCCAATTCTTTGTTCTCATCCTGATCGTAATTAACATCATGGAAATTTACAATTCCAGTTTCAATTTCTTTTGCGTATTTTTCAATCAAATACTCTTCTGAAACTGAACCAACAGCCTTACAGGTTTTACATCTGCGATCGCCATGAAAATAATAAACATCAACTT
>JAOZQX010000165.1 GCA_029931995.1 Bacteroidales bacterium | reverse complement strand
TCTGAATGAATATGGATCCTGAACATGTTCTTTCGGCTGGTTTATAATTTCACTATCCTCTAAAAGCATACGGATTCGTTTGGCCGTTTCAATTTGTCCTTTATGAAAACGAATTTGATGAACCAAATCGTTGAAAGGTTCAATCCGTCCATCAAAAGCTTCGAGCGATACGGTTGCTATAATATCTGCTAATTGCGATAAGCGGAATGTTTTTAAAAGACTGAAAACTCCGTAAGCACTCATAAACTGGGTTCCATTTAGTAGAGCTAAACCTTCTTTCGAGCGCAATCCAATAGGCTCCCATTTAAGTTTTTTGTAAACTTTTTTGGTCTCCATTTTTTCTCCTTCGAAATAAACTTCGCCAAGCCCGAGCAAGGGTAAAGACAGATGAGCCAGCGGAGCTAAATCACCCGAGGCTCCTAAAGATCCTAACTGATAAACAATCGGAATAATATCATGATTAAAAAATTCAATCAAGCGCTCAACTGTGCAAAGCTGAATTCCCGAATGTCCGTACGATAAGGATTGGATTTTCAGTAAAAGCATCAACTTAACAATTTCGCTGGGAACTTCATCGCCCGTACCACAGGCATGCGATTTTACCAAATTACTTTGTAAGGTTCCCAGTTCTTCTTTGGAAATTTGAACATCGCAAAGCGAACCAAAACCAGTATTGATCCCGTAAATGGGTTCATCTTGCGATTTCATTTTTTCATCCAGGTATTGGCGACAGTGAAGAATTCTCTTTTTTGATTCTTCAGATAATTGGAGTTGATAGGGCTCTTTTAAAAGATTGAATATAGATTTAAAAGTTAATTTTTCGGGGCTAATAAAATGTGTTTTCATCGTTTTGATTTCCTTTCATTGATAAAAAATTTGCAGGCGTAGTTCTGGCTGCCAGAAACTTCAAGCTTAGTATTGACAATAAAATAAGTGAGAGGCTTGTCGAATGTTGAATGATTCTGACCGTTTTTACCAATCATAAACTTTTCTATGATTAGCAAAGATAGTTTAGCAGAGAGCTGTACGGTTTACTTTAATTTTGAATTTCAGAATCCAGTTCATCTTAACGGATAATATTTGAATGGATAAAAGTATAAATTATTTAAATTCAATGCTAAATAAATATTCACTTAATTTGCATAAAAAAACAAAATGGTGTTAACACCTAAGGATTTACAAAAACTGATTGCTGATAATGAAGCTGTTTTGGTCTATTTCTCAACCAATCATTGTGCGCCATGTATTAGCCTTCGACCCAAAGTTCTGGATTTATTGAAGGATAAATTTCCTAAAATGAAAATGGAATTTATTGATGCCGAATCGGCACCAGAAATAACAGGTCATTTTAGTGTGTTTGCAAGTCCTACTATTTTGATCTTTTTTGATGGCAGGGAAACACGCCGATTTAGTAAATATATTTCGGTGGCTGAGTTGGAGCAAAGTATTGAACGCTATTATAATTTAATTTTTGAATAAGCATGAGCCTGAAAAATGCTGAAATATTAAAGGATTGTATTCATCGCCTTTACCGTGAGGGTTTAACTACTGCTTCGGGGGGGAATATTTCATGCAAAGATGAAGATGAAAACATTTGGATTTCGCCATCACAGATTGATAAAGGATTTTTAAATACTGAAGATTTTGCTTGTATAAATGCGGATGGAAATTTGATGAGTTCGAATAAGCCAAGTATGGAACTCCCTTTTCATAAGGCTATTTATAAAAATTATTCTGAGGTAAAGGCAGTCTGTCATCTTCATTCACCTGTTTTAGTAGCTTTAAGTTTGTTGGTTCCTGATAAGGTTTTTTTTGAAATACTTGATGAATTTGATTGTGCTTACGCAGAATATGCCATTCCGGGCAGCAAACAATTGGGCGAAAATATTTGCAGTGCATTTAAGAAAAATCCCAAAGTGGTGATTATGCAAAATCATGGAGCCATAGCCATCGGGAAAACGATAGGGGAGGCTGCTGATAAAATCAGAAATTTAGGTAGGCAAGTCCAAAAACATTTTAAGATTGATGATTCATTGTTTGATATTGATAAAAGTTTTAATTTGGGATTTGAAGATTCTATTGAATTTTATAAATCTCGTGCAAAACATTTTTTAAGTACTGATGATAGAATTGAAATTTCTTCTGATAAATCTGGAAAAACTTATCGGGCAACTTTCAAATTAAATTTATTAAAAAAACTGCAAGAATTGGGTCTTGAATTTTATTGTGAAATTATCCCTGAGAGCTATTTGTTATTACATGAGGATGTGCTCATTAAGGAAGGCGGAACTGCTGCAATAAAGGGGCAATCACTTTTTAATTTGTACGACCGAATGGAAGTGCTTGATTTTACAGCAAAGGTAATTTTGTTTGCACATAAAATGGGGAACATCAATCTGTTAACCGAAGCTCAAATCAATGAACTAAATAATAAGTTTTTGCTTAACTAAGTTCCGAAATCAGCTTTTCAAGACTAACTGGTTTTTGCTCTCCCGATTGCATATTTTTCAAATTGATGATGCCATCTTTCATTTCTGTTTCGCCAATTAATGCTACAAATGGAATGCTTTTTTTGTTGGCATAATTCATCTGTTTTTTTGTTTTGGCACTGTCGGGATAAAGTTCTGCACTGATACCTTTTTCTCTAACTGTAGAAATAAGTTTTAAGCAATGTTTGGCTTCTTCTTCCCCAAAATTTACAAACATCAATTTGGTTGCAAATTTTTCACTGTCGGGGAATGAATTTTGCTCATTCATAACATCGTAGATGCGGTCGGCACCAAAAGAAATTCCGACACCCGAAATATCGGGTAGGCCAAAAATTCCGGTTAAATCATCGTAACGGCCACCGCCACAAATACTGCCAATTTCAACATCTTTAGCTTTTACCTCAATGATGGCACCGGTATAATAATTCAGTCCACGGGCGAGGGTTAAATCCAAATCCCATTTGGTTTCTAAATTCAAATCTTTCAATTGGTTCATTACGGTTTTTGCTTCCTCAATTCCTTTCATGCCAACTTCCGAGTCTTTTAAGACTTCTGACAATTTTGCAAATTTATTTTTCAGGCTTCCTTCCAGTAAAATAATGGGTTGAAGTTTGTTAAGAGCTGCTTCAGGAATTCCCTTGGTTTTTAATTCGTCGTTCACTTTTTCTAAACCAATTTTATCTAACTTATCAATAGCAACCGTAATGTCAATAATTCTTTCTGCTTCGCCAATAAATTCAGCAATTCCGGCTAATATTTTTCGGTTATTTATTTTAATTTCTGTTTTAATTTTTAAGCGTTTAAAAACTTCATCAATGATTTGAATCAGTTCCACTTCATTGAGTAATGAGTTGCTCCCAATCACATCTACATCGCACTGAAAAAATTCACGATAACGACCTTTCTGAGGACGATCGGCTCGCCAAACAGGTTGAATTTGGTAGCGTTTAAAAGGAAAATTAATATCGTTCCGATGTTGCACAACGTAGCGGGCAAAAGGAACAGTTAAATCATATTTCAATCCTTTCTCAGAAATTAGTGTGGAAAAACGAGCAGACTCGTTGTCGTCAAACTCATCTTCGGGAATTTTACTCAAAAAATCTCCAGAGTTTAAAACCTTAAATAAAAGTTTATCGCCTTCTTCACCGTATTTCCCCATCAGTGTTGATAGGTTCTCCATGGCAGGAGTTTCGATGGGTTGGTAGCCGTACAAACGAAAAACGGTTTTTACTGTGTCGAAAATATAATTTCTCCTTGTCATTTCTTCTGGAGAAAAATCGCGGGTTCCTTTGGGTATGGATGGTTTTTGAGCCATTGTTTATTTTTAAAATTTACTCTACAAAAGTAGAAACAATTCTTTGTTTACAAAAGTTGAAGTTTTTCTAAGATCAGATTTGTATAATTTTCAGCTTCTACATCACCTTCTTTGGGTGCCCAGTTTGCAAAAATTTTATCGTCAGACGGATTCCAGGGGCCATTTTTCACTTCATAAAATACGCTGTCGTTTTCTAAAGTAATTAATGAATGCCAAGTGCGAGGCGGAATTTCAACTCCATGATTTCCTTTGTTCGAATCCATAATGATATGATCGGTGATTTCACCTTCATTATTAAATTCAACAGCCATAACTTTTCCCTTTAAAATAATAAAGGCTTCGGTTTTATCAGGGCTTTCGTGTTTGTGAGGCTGAACATAGGTTTCTTTATTTGAAGCATGAATCATGCGATGTATGGGGTCATTGTCATCTGGATGAAAATTGAAATTTTTTCTTTTCCTAGACGATTTATTAGCCTCTTGAATAATTG
>JAOZQX010000164.1 GCA_029931995.1 Bacteroidales bacterium | reverse complement strand
AATTAGTTGATTATGATGCACTCCAAAGATTCAGGGATAATGCTCTAAACCCGGAGCATCCTGTAACGCGTGGAACAGCTCAAAACCCGGATGTCTATTTCCAATCAAGAGAAGCTGCTGCTAAATTTTATGATAACATTCCTGATATTGTTGATGAGTACATGCAGGAAATGAAAAAAATAACGGGAAGAGAATATCATCCGTTCACTTATTATGGTGATGAAAATGCTGAAAACATTGTTATTGCAATGGGTTCCATTACGAGTACTCTGAAAGAAGTTGTTGATTATAAAAATGCTCGTGGCGAAAAAATTGGTTTAATATCCGTTCATCTTTACAGACCATTCTCGGAAAAATATTTTATGAATATTTGTCCTAAATCTGTGAAAAGAATTTGTGTTCTTGACAGAACCAAAGAAATTGGTGCCAATGGCGAGCCATTATATCTTGACGTGAGAGATTTATTCTACGAAAAAGAAAATGCTCCGATGATTATTGGTGGACGTTATGGATTAAGTTCAAAAGATACCACACCTGCAATGATGATCTCAGTATTTGATAATCTTGCTTTGGATAATCCAAAAAATCGTTTTACCGTTGGAATTAATGATGATGTTAAACACACATCTTTACCATTACTTCCTGAAATTAGCGTTGCTCCCGAAGGAACTTTCGAAGCTAAGTTTTATGGACTTGGTGCTGATGGTACCGTTGGTGCAAATAAAAACTCTATTAAAATTATTGGTGGATCAACCGACAAATATTGCCAGGCATATTTCGCTTATGATTCTAAGAAATCAGGTGGGATCACTATTTCTCATCTAAGGTTTGGTGATAATCCTATTCGTTCACCTTATCTTGTTGGAACTCCCGATTTTGTAGCCTGTCATGTTCCTTCATATCTCGAAAAATATGATATGCTTAAGGGATTGAAAAAAGGTGGTACTTTCTTATTGAATAGTATTTGGGATGCAGAAGAAACAAAAGGTAAATTACCTGATCACATCAAGAAATATCTTGCCGAGCATGAAATTACAATGTATATAATTAATGCAACCAAAATTGCTGAAGAAATTGGTCTTGGTAACAGAACCAACACTATTATGCAATCAGCGTTCTTTAAAGTTGCTGAGGTTATTCCTTACGAAGATGCGGTTAATGAAATGAAAACTGCAATTATGAAAAGCTATGGTAATAAAGGTGAGGAAATTGTAAATATGAACTACGCTGCTGTTGATAATGGCGGTGCTGTTGTAAAGGTTGATATTCCTGAAAATTGGAAAAATATTGTTCCAAAGGAGAAAAAAGAAGAAACCAATTTACCTGATTTTATTAAAAATGTAGCCAATCCAATCAACCTTCAAAAAGGTGATGATCTTCCGGTAAGTGCATTTGCTGGTCGCGAAGATGGTACATTCCCGGCAGGAACCACTGCTTATGAAAAACGTGGTGTAGCAGTAAATGTTCCTGAATGGCAAGATGAAAACTGTATTCAGTGTAATCAATGTGCTTACGTTTGTCCTCATGCTGCAATTCGTCCTTTCTTATTAACTGACGAGGAAGCTGCAAATGCACCTGAAGGAACTAAAACTATTCAGGGTGTTGGTGGAACAAAAGAATACAAATTCAGGATACAAGTTAGTACACTCGATTGTACTGGATGTGGTGTTTGTGTTGAAGTTTGTCCTTCAAAAATAAAATCATTAGAAATGAAGCCAATTGCTACTCAGTTTGATGAAATTGACAGATGGAATTACATGCACGACAAAGTTGGTTATAAAGAAGACGTTGTTCCTAAAGACAAGACTGTTAAAAACAGTCAGTTTGCTCAACCATTATTTGAGTTCTCAGGTGCATGTTCAGGTTGTGGTGAAACACCATATATTAAAACAATTACACAATTGTTTGGTGAAAGAATGATGATTTCGAATGCAACTGGATGTTCTTCTATTTATGGTGGAGCTGCTCCTTCAACGCCTTATTGTCCAAGCCAGAAAAATGGTCACGGACCAGCTTGGGCTAATTCATTATTCGAAGATAACGCAGAATTTGGATATGGAATGGCGCTTGGTGTTTCAAAAATGAGAGACCGCATTACCGACAGAATGGAGAAAGCAATTAAAGCTGATTTTGCTGCTGAAACTAAAGAAGTAATGCAGGAATGGATCGATTCAAAAGAGGATGCAATAAACTCTGAAATCGCTTCAGAAAAAGTTGTTAAGTCTCTTGAAAAAGAAACCGATCCTTTAGCAAAAACTATTCTTGATCTTAAACAATATCTGGTTAAAAAATCACAATGGATATTTGGTGGAGATGGTTGGGCTTATGACATTGGATATGGAGGCTTAGATCATGTTCTTGCTTCCGGCGAAGATGTTAATGTTTTAGTTATGGATACCGAGGTTTATTCTAATACTGGTGGTCAGGCTTCAAAAGCGACTCCAGTTGGGGCTGTGGCAAAATTTGCTGCTTCAGGCATGAAAATTAGGAAGAAAGACCTGGGTGCCATGGTAATGACTTATGGTTATGTTTATGTTGCTCAAATTTCAATGGGCGCAAGTCAATCTCAGGTTTTTAAAGCCATAAAAGAGGCTGAAGCATATCCCGGACCATCATTAATTATTGCTTATTCTCCTTGTATCGCACATGGAATTAAAGGCGGTTTATCCGGAGCTCAAGCCGAAGAAAAATTTGCTGTTGAAGCAGGTTACTGGCATACTTATCGTTATAATCCATTACTCGAAAAAGATGGAAAAAATCCATTTGTTCTTGATTCGAAAGAACCAGATTGGAGCAAATTCCAAGAATTCTTAGGTAGTGAAGTTAGATATACTTCACTTCAAAAAACTTTCCCCGCAGAAGCTGATAGATTATTTAAAATTGCGGAAGAGGATGCTAAGTGGCGTTACAATAATTATAAGCGTTTAGCTGAACAAGAATACTAAAATCTGAAAAGATTATTCTTATATTTGAAGCTGGATCATTTGATCCAGCTTTTTTTGTTTAACCTCCCTCTGTTATAAAATGAGCTTTTTTTTCAATAATAAGTTTGTGAAACCTTGGCATCCATATGTATTTGTATTGATTATAGTCATATTGGCTGTCATATTTTTTGGTGTGTGGATTTATTCAAAAACTGGAGAATGCTTTGATTGGATTGGTTTTCATACAGAATCAATAGGTGTCGTTTTAGATGTAATCTTTATTGGCATATTATGGGCAATTTTTGATCATTATCGAAAACTAAGAATTGATCTTAAAAGATATAAAGAGGAAATCATAGACTTTAGAAATTTGAAAGATTCTCATATAACTAGAAAACTGGAAGGCAATATAAACAGACTTATTAGTAAAAAGATTTATGATTTTGATTTAAGTTATTGCTATTTGGTTGATGCAAATCTTTGGGGAGTAAAGTGTACAAATAGGGCTTTTAGTACTAATTTTTCAAAAGCAAGTATGGCAGGTTCTAAATTAGAAGGTATTGATTTGTCTTTTTCTAATTTTGAAGGTGCACATTTGTATGACTCAAATCTTAGTGGTTCTAGATTGTTTAGAACTAATTTTAGAGGAGCAAATCTTAAAGATGTTGATTTTAGCGGTTGTATTGATATTAAGAAAGCATATTTTTGGGGAGCTCTGAATATTGAAGAAGCTAAATTTGATAAGAAAATCGATCTTGAAGAGCTAAAGCTTCAAAAAAAAGAAAAATATGAACTTGGTTTTGGAGAAGAATTTTTTAAGAAAATCAGTTTTATTGAGAGAAAATTTAATTGTTCCATTATTAAATTTGAAATTAGTGAATTTAATCCTGAAAAAATTATAATTGAGTTTACTAAAGAGTACTTTTATAATTATAAAAATCTAATTGACATTGTAGGTGATCATCCTGCTTATTATGTCGGTCATATTAATCTTAAGAATTTAATTGATGAAATTGAGAATTACAATAAATAGAATTATGAAAAAAAATAGTTTATTACTAATTATTTTGATGGTATTAGTTTCGTGTAATCATCACAAACACGAAACGGCTGTTGCAGATAACGAGTCCTTACTTTATGCAACCCTTTACAATCAAAAATCAGCCGAAGTAGTGGCCCTTTGTCATCAGGCTTTTAATATTGCTGAGCTAAGGTTGAATGAAATTCTTGCTGACAACCCATATAAGAAGCCATTGGCTATTGTTGTTGATGTGGATGAGACTGTTTTAGATAATAGTCCCTTTGAGGCAAAATCCATTTTAGAGAATTCTGATTATCCAACCTATTGGAAAGAGTGGTGCGAATCAGCTTCTGCGAAAGCATTGCCCGGAGCTGCTGAATTTTTAAATTATGCGGCCTCA
>JAOZQX010000163.1:3380-4347 GCA_029931995.1 Bacteroidales bacterium | reverse complement strand
AAAATCGGATAATTGAATCAAGCAACTGTTTTAACTGCTCGCTATATGTTTCTTCAGTACTTTCAAGCACTTTATCAATACGCTCCAAATCACGGACTATGCGTTCATCTCGAAACGCCTGATCATCTTCCTCTCTCGCCCGGCTTATATTATCATCTCTTTGTTTCTCAAGCTCCCTGATCCGATTTCTCTCTCTGGTAGCAGATTGGTCAATTCTACGTATCTGATCGGTAAACGAAAACATTTCAGTGCTTTGTTCAATATCTTGAATAGTAATTTCTTGTTGAATAATATAGGTGGAAGTTTGAAACTCCTGATTCTGCCCATGACTAATTCTTGCCCTGATACCATAAATTCCGGGATCAAAACTAAACTCCTGCATTAAACCAAACCCATCTTCAGGAATTGAATCTACAACAGAAGATTGAATGCTTCCATCGCTTAGGTCATAAATATCAAAAATCACAGCATGAGGAATATATGCATCCACAAAGTTCAGATTTAAAGCCAGTTTTTCGCCGGTTTTAATAATTTCGGGTAATTCATTAAATGTTGTATTTACAGAGAATTCGCTAAACACTTCCGATGGATAATCTATGGACACTTCCACTTCTGCTTGTAATTTTTGTTGCAATTGCTGGCACATTTCAGCAGAAACGAGTACCGGATAACCATCTAGATCACAGTCCACAATTTGTTGCGGATCAGTAATTTCTTGTGGCAATTCTTCAGGGAGTATTAAATCAGCAATAATACTGAAACCACCCCTCTGTTGTCCGGTAATTTGCAGTGTACGCTCCCACATTCCACTTTCGCCAACTTCACCTGAAAATGCTTTTTCTCTTCGAGCGCGAGATCGCTCAGAATCTTCTTCAGGGCTTCGTCATCAACTTTCTTGAGAGCCTCAAGATAAAACACATACGCGGCAATTTCCTGCAACACATAAGTCATCGTGATAACATAAAGT
>JAOZQX010000163.1:0-3370 GCA_029931995.1 Bacteroidales bacterium | reverse complement strand
TATTTATTGATTGTTCATTTCCACCTTCCAAAGAAATTATTGCTACAGTATTATTAACGAGTGACAACTCAACATCATCCTCAACATTTTCCATTCCATTAATCATAAGTGTGAGGGTTGTTTGCTCCGCTGGAAGAAGTGCAGATTTTCCTACGCCAACATCAAATTGCAAAACATTAATTTCCCTTTCCAATAAAATATCGCCAGTTTCAAGTTCCAACTTTGCTTTTCCAGGTTGAACATCAGGGCATTCAAAAAAGATTTCTGTTTCACTTACAGCCATTAATCCAAGCTGTGTATTGTTTATCGAAAGTTTTACATCCTCGTACAAACCATTGGATGTACAACGAATCATCTCGGTATAACCCTTTTGAATAATATTTGGGACATAAGTTGGTGAGCAAGCTGGTTTTGTATTCAATTTCTCCTCAACCGAAAAGAGTTGTTTGCCCTTATGATCCTTCAAACTAAACAACATTTGAATATCCTCAGGCAAAACAGTCGTAAACATCCCTGCTCCTTGGATTTTTACTTCACCCAATCCGAAGATTGTTTTATTTAAAAATGAAAGTTGTTTCTCTCGTTTTTTACCTTCTTTTGCTTTCGGAAAAACAAAAAGTTTTCCACTAATCTGAGTTCCTGAGTACAATTTTTCAGGATAACTAATTACAACATCACCATTAATCGTGGAGTATGTAATAGTTTTTAGTCCTTTATAAACAGATACCTCTTGCGCATTTGCATTGTGTATATTTAAGAGTAAGAATGAAAGCAAAAACGAGAGATAAATACATAAATTAAGAATGGGTTTTTTCATAAGGCAAGATTCTTAGGTAGTGTGTATAAAACTTGAGCCGACCACAATATTCTGACGAAATTTATTTTAAACCTACAAAATGCAGATAAACTTTGTTCAAATCTTCGAGATACTGTTTTTTTCACCTAAAATAAAAAATGAATTGTCTGGTTAAATATACAAATATATTGAATATGACTTATAATAGCCAAATTTCAAACACAAACCAGCCATATTACACTTATAGTTCAAGCAGTAAATTACTCATTTACACCAAAAGATAAATTTATTCTTCATCTTCGCTTCATCTTTTTATGATTTCTTAACAGTCGCAAATCACAAGTATTTTGTTTTATGCTTGTCAAACTAAAAAAATAAAACGAAATTTTATGAGACCGAAAACAACAATCCTACTCGTTATTTTATTATTAAGTTTTACTATGGCTTGCCAAAAGGAAAGCACGACTCAAGACGAAATAATCAATAATACTACCGAAGACCCGACAACAACAACAACAACTACTACTGGAAGCTATGTAATTGTAGATACCGGTGTAATTGATTTTTATAATGAAAATTCTGTGATTGGATCGCCAAACGAAGGTCAAGCCTTTTACGGGCAAGATGCCCATTATCAAACAAACACTCCTTCCTATACAAACAATGGCGATGGAACCATTACCGATAACCGTACCGGACTCATGTGGCAGAAAATTGATAATGCAATGGTGTGGATTGGGAAGAAGCACTGAGCTACTCACAAAATATTACAACTGCAAATTACACCGACTGGCGACTTCCCAATACAAAAGAATTACAAAGCATAATAGATTATTCCCGTTCATTGCAAACCAGTGGAACTGTGGCTATTAATGTAATGTTTGACTGCACTCCCATAAACGATCCTGAAAATAATATGAATTATGGCTATTATTGGAGTAGCACTACTCATTTGGATAGAGCCACTCCAGCATCTCATGCCGTTTATGTTTGTTTTGGTGAAGGGCAAGGTTATATGAATGGGAGTTTATTGGATGTTCATGGAGCTGGTGCTCAACGGAGCGATCCAAAATCGGGCAATGCAGCAAACTACCCACAATACTTTGGTCCGCAAGGCGATGTTCGTTATGTGTATAATTTGGTGCGCTGTGTACGAACAATCAACTAAACTTATTATTTTTATAGATGCTTGATAATTCATAGACAAAACTGTTCAAATCATACAATTTTCTTACTCTTAATTAATTTCCAAAAAGCGTATATTCGTGTCAAATTTCATTTATGAATAAGGAAATCCTTCGTATTGCCATTCCAAACATTATCAGCAATATTACCATTCCTTTATTGGGCATGGTTGATTTGGCGATACTTGGGCATTTGGAGTCAGGGATTTATATTGGTGCCGTTGCCTTGGGGAGTATGCTCTTCAATTTTATTTATTTTGGCTTTGGGTTTTTGCGTATGAGTAGTTCGGGTTTTACAGCTCAGGCTTATGGCGCAAAAGATAATAAGGAAATAATTTCAACCTTAAGTCGCGCTATTACTGCTGCACTTGCAGGGAGTTTCTTCATCCTCCTCCTTCAATATCCCATCGCTTTGCTGGGTTTCGAATTAATCTCGGGAACACCGGAAGTTGAGGCTTTGGCAAAGGAATATTTTTACATCCGAATTTTTGCTGCACCGGCAGCCATTAGTTTATTTGCCATAACCGGCTGGTTTTTGGGTATGCAAAATGCCCGTTACCCTATGATTATTGCTATTTGCATTACTGTACTCAACCTTATTTTCAACCTTATTTTTATTTATGGTTTTGGGATGAAATCAGAGGGTGTGGCTTGGGGAACCCTGATTGCACAATATTGTGGATTAACACTGGCGATTATTTTATTTCTAAAAAAATATCATTCCTATCTTGCATACTGGAGCTATAAAAGCATGATGCAGCTCAAGGCGCTTAAACGTTTCTTCCTTGTTAATAGAGATATTCTGATTCGCACCTTATTATTATTGCTAACCTTATCATTTTTTACTGCCGAGTCGGCACGTATAAGCAATGAGGTATTGGCTGCCAATACTATTTTATTGCAATTCTTTTTCATCTATTCCTATTTAATTGATGGATTCGCCTATGCAGCTGAAGCTTTGGTTGGAAAGTATATAGGAGCCAAAAAAAGCCTACAATTGAAACTTACTATCCGCAATTTATTTAAATGGGGATTTGGAATCAGTTTGCTTTTCACAGCTATTTATTTCCTTAGCGGGAAAAGCATTCTATATATTATTACAAACGATGCCAAGGTAATCGCTGATGCTATCCCCTATCTTATTTGGATAGTCAGCATTCCCCTACTCACTTTTGCTGCTTTTATTTGGGACGGGATATTTATCGGTGCGACAGCTTCCCCTTCTCTTCGCAATGCGATGATTATTTCTACCGTCTTATTGTTTTTTCCTTTCTATTATCTGACAGGAAAAGATTTAGGTAACCATGGATTATGGGCAGCTTTAATGTTATTTATGGCTTCGAGAGGGATTGTTCTCTCATTCTTCTCTAAGAAAATTAAAGTAAAGACT
>JAOZQX010000162.1 GCA_029931995.1 Bacteroidales bacterium | reverse complement strand
AGGAACTGTTAAAAACATTACTTCTTATGGTGTATTTATCGACCTTGGTGGAGTTGACGGATTAATTCATATTACCGACCTTTCTTGGGGACGTATCAATCATCCTGAAGAAATTGTAGAGCTTGATCAAAAAATTAAAGTAGTTATTCTCGACTTTGATGATAACAAAAAACGTATTGCATTAGGACTTAAACAACTTACTCCTCATCCTTGGGATGCTCTTGATGAGAAATTGGCTGTGGGCGACAAAGTAAAAGGTAAAGTTGTGGTTATTGCTGATTATGGTGCATTCATCGAGATTGCTGCCGGCGTTGAAGGTTTGATCCACGTTTCTGAAATGTCATGGTCGCAACATCTACGCACTGCTCAGGACTTCCTGAAAGTTGGTGATAAGATAGAAGCTCAAATTCTTACCCTCGACCGCGAAGATCGCAAGATGTCATTGGGTATGAAACAAATGATTCCAGATCCATGGTCAAATATTCAGGATCGTTATCCAAAAGATTCTAAGCACAAAGCTACCGTACGTAACTTTACTAACTTCGGTATTTTCGTTGAGTTAGAAGAAGGTGTTGACGGGCTGATCCATATTTCTGATCTTTCATGGTCGAAAAAAATCAAGCACCCTGCCGAGTTTACAAAAATTGGTGAATCTATCGAGGTAGTTGTTCTTGAGGTGGATGAGGAAAATAGAAGATTGAGTTTAGGACACAAACAATTGGAAGAAAATCCATGGGATGTTTTCGAAACAGTATTTACGCTTAATTCTGTTCATAAAGCTACCATTATCAGTATTAATGATAAAGGTGCCGTTGCTTCTTTACCTTATGGTGTTGAAGGATTTGCTCCTGCTCGCCATTTAGCGAAAGAGGACAAAACAACAGCTAAAGTTGACGATACTATGGAATTCAAAGTAATTGAGTTCTCGAAAGAAAACAAGAAAATTATTCTTTCTCATACCAGAATATATCAGGATGTTCAGCATGCTGAAAAAACCAAAGAAACTAAGAAAGTAAAAAGCGAAGAGCGTTCAACCAAAAAGGCTGTACGTCAGATGAAAGATAAACTGGAGAAAACAACTCTGGGAGATCTAGATGCTTTGGCAAACCTGAAATCTGAAATGGAAGAATCAGAAAAGAAAGCTAAGAAAAAGAAAGAAGAATAAAATAAATCTTTTTAATTCCTGAAAGCTGCCTGTAAATACAGGCAGTTTTTTTTTATCTTCATGAATTAATGGATGCTAAGCCTGTCAAAGTATCCGTTAATTTTCCCCAATAGGCATTTCGACAGGCCTGACTGCCGTTAGGCAGGCTCAATGACCATGTGTTTATCAAAAAGATTTAAATTTGCACAAAAGCTCATATGCAATTCTCAATACAAATATTAGGATGTGGATCGGCCTTGCCAACTTCGTTGCGTGGATCAAGCTCGCAAGTGGTAAATGTTCATAGTAAACCTCTTTTGCTTGATTGTGGCGAAGGAACTCAATTGCGCCTGCGCCAGCACAAAATCAGGATGCAACAAATCCAGCATGTTTTTATTAGCCATTTGCATGGCGATCATTTTTTTGGATTGGTAGGATTGCTTTCTAGCCTGCATTTATTAGGACGTAAAAAGCCTCTGAACATACATGCGCCAAAAGCTTTAAAGAAAATCATTGAAGATCAGTTTGAGGTTTCGGGTACTATTCTTCAGTATGAGGTAAATTTCATATCCTTAAATATGGGAAAGCTTGATTTGTTAATCGATGAAGAAAATTATCAAGTTTATTCTTTTCCTTTAGAACATACAGTGCCCACTTGGGGATTTTTGTTTAAAGAAAAACCATTTCGCCCTAAGTTGAAAAAATCATTCATTAATAAACAACGCCCAAATATTGAAGCCATAACAAAGATTATTAATGGTGGCGATTTTGTAAATGAAAAAGGGGAGGTTTTCAAGCATAAAAATATTACAACTCCCCCGAGAAATTCTGTATCTTACGCTTATTGTTCGGATACAAAATATACCGAAAGCATTATTGAATATATTGAAGGTGTTGATGTTTTGTATCACGAAGCTTCTTTTGGAAATGATTTAAAAAAACAAGCCGCGTTACGGGCGCATTCCACAGCAGAACAAGCTGCAATAATTGCTGAAAAAGCAAATGTAGCTCAGTTGGTTCTGGGCCATTTTTCTGCACGTTATAAAGATGTTTCTCCCTTACTGGATGAAGCTAAAGCAATCTTCCCAAATACAATTGCAGCAGAGGATGGATTAAAACTGCAATTAAGTTAGATATTTCTTAAATTGCATTGAAAAAATAAGCTTGATTTTATGGATAAAGTTTTTGATAGAGTATTTGATTCGATAAAAAAATATATTGCAAATGCTCCCGACCGCAACGTAGCACCCACCAAAGAGGCGCTTGACAATTTAAGCACTTTTGAGGAAGCACTTCCTGAAAAATACACATCAGCCGAAGAAGTAATAAAAATGTTGGATGAATATGGTTCGCCAGCTACGGTAACCTCTACCGGAGGACGTTTCTTTGGTTTTGTTATAGGTTCAGCCTTTCCATCTTCGATGGCGGCAAATATGTTGGCCGCTGCCTGGGATCAAAATTCAGGTATCAAAGCCAGTTCTCCTATCGGAGTTAAATTGGATGAAATTGCATTGGAATGGTTAAAACAAATTTTGCACCTACCGATGGAAAGCGGTGGAACTTTAGTAACAGGAACAACCATGGCAAGTTTTACTTCCTTGGCTGCGGCACGCACCTCAATTTTAAAACGTAAAGGTTGGGATGTTGAAAAACAAGGTTTATTTAATGCTCCTGAATTTAAGGTTTATGTTGGCGAAGAAGCCCATGTTACCATTCATAAAGCATTGTCATTGCTTGGTTTAGGGAGCGAACGAGTAGAGCGTATTCCGGTGGATAAACAAGGAAGAATACTTCCTGACATGCTCTCTGAAATTAATGAACCGGCGATTATTTGCACCCAGCTCGGTAATGTTAATACTGGTGCATTTGATGATATGAAGGCTATTTGTAAGTGGGCTGAAAAAAGCGGTTCTTGGGTACACGTTGATGGAGCCTTTGGTTTGTGGGCTAATGCTTCACCGAAATACAAACACTTATCTGAAGGTGTTGAAATGGCTGATTCCTGGGCTTGTGATTTACACAAATGGTTAAATGTACCTTACGACAATGGTGTGGCTATTGTTAAAGATAAGCAAGCCTTGAAAGATGCTATGTCGATGAGTGCAGCCTATTTGCAAGAAGGTGATAACCGCGAGCCTCATCATTATACTCCCGAGGCTTCTCGTAGAGGAAGAGGAATTGAAGTATGGGCTGCTTTGAAAAATCAAGGTAGAGAGGGAGTAGCTGACTTGGTTAATCGTTGTTGCGATCATGCAAAATCTTTTGCCGAGCAATTAAAAAATAATGGTTTTACGATTTTAAATGACGTGGTTTTAAACCAAGTAATGATAGAGTTTGGTACGCCCGAGCAAACGAATGAGATCATTCGTCGTGTACAAGAAGATGGAACGTGTTGGTGTGGAGGTACGCTTTGGCAAGGGCATACAGCTATGCGTATAAGTGTGGTATCTTATGCTACTACAGATAAAGATGTGAAATTGAGTGTGGATGCGATCACACGAATTGCTAATGAAGTTTTAAATGAGTAAGATTTTTACTAATGAAACATTTGTGATTAAATAATTGCTAACGTATAAAAAATGTTTACTTAATCTTATAAATACGAATAACTCCTTCTACTATAATCGCAATCGCTAATACAATCAAAACAATATTCACAATCAGCAATAAATAGTTTTGCTGTGCCCAAAAGTTTTTATGATTAAGCACGCAGGCCCATAAACTTACAATGGCTAATAATACAGAAGGAATAGCGATGATTAACCATTTTAGTCCACCTTTTTTCTTTAAATAAATTGAAATAACCAATAAAGCCAAAGTGGCTAAAATTTGATTGATGGTTCCAAACAAAGGCCAGAGTTTCAGTGCTCCTTTTCCATCGGCTCCGGTATTAAATGCTAAGAGCATCGCGGTAGCAATTACTAAAAATGTGCTGAAATACCTGTTTTGGAAAATATTGGTTTTACCATTTTTTCCTGTAAATAATTCACTGATAAAATAACGCTGAAGTCGGGTAGAGGTATCCAAACTAGTTCCTGCAAACGAAGCTACAAATACGCCCATAATAATTAAAGCAATGGAGCGGGGCAATCCAGTATAAGCAATCATATTTGCAGATCCTGTTACAAAAGCCCCCACTTTTGAACCCAAACCTTTTGCGGCAGCCCACGATTCGTAATGATTTGTCCAGGCAGGAATGCCAGATAAAAAATTCCCGTTTGAAT
>JAOZQX010000161.1 GCA_029931995.1 Bacteroidales bacterium | reverse complement strand
CAGCTGGGCTACATACAGTCCAACAACAGTTGAGGTTGGCATATTTGTAGGCACTTTAGGGATTTTTCTTTTAGGAATATTACTATTTTTCCGTTACATCCCAATGATAGCCATTAGTGAAGTAAAAGGAATTTTAAAGAAAACAAGTAAATAAATGACCATGACCAAAACAAATATTATTGGAGTATATGACGACGAGGATTTGATCGTTGAAGCCATTCATCATATACAAAAAAAGGACATCAAGATTAAAGATGTACTAACTCCTATTCCTATACACGGCGTTTTTGAAGCACTCAAACTTGAAAGCCGTTTACCTTTAGCAACATTTTTATATGGTACATTGGGAGCCATTTTAGTGTTTGCTTTTTTGTATTGGACATCGGTTGTTAGTTACCCACTGAAGTTCGGTGGAAAACCCTTGAACTCATTATCATTCATAATTATCATGTTTGTGGGAACTATTTTTGTTGCCACCTTCTTAACCTTTATGACCTTTTTTATTCGTCAGAAATTATTCCCTGGTAAAGAAGTTCAAGTCTTAGATCCACGTGCTACGGATGATAAATTTTTAATAGTGGTTGATAAAGATGAAGATTTATCTGCCAAAGAAATTACGGCCATCAAAAAGGCTTTTAAAGATAGCGGAGCCAGTGAGGTTAACGAAGTTGAAGAAGAAGTAAAACAAAAGAAGAATTAGGTATGAAGATACGAAACAAATATTCCTCATTATTACTGATTGCTCTGATTAGCGGACTTTTTATGTTGAGTTCCTGCAATCACGATCGGAACCATCCGGGTTGGGCTTATATGCCCGACATGTATTATTCGGAAGCCACTGATGCTTATTCGGAAAACCCTATATTCAGAGATAGTATGGCTAATCAATTGCCGGTTCCGGGAACGATTTCCCGCGGTCATATGCCTTATCCCTACAAGCAAAAATCATATACTGATCAAATTTTAGCCGGTCAGGAAATGACAAATCCCTTTGTTGTAAATCAAGAAGTTTTAAGTCGTGGAAAAAAACAATACGAAATCTTCTGCTCCAGTTGTCATGGTTTGGCCGGCGATGGAAACGGACATTTGTACACCAGCAAATTATACCCGATGAAACCCACTTCGCTTATTGAAACCTACGTGCAAAGCAAAGCCGATGGCGAACTTTATCACATCATTACTGTTGGTTCACTTTCGGGATTAATGGGTGCTCACGGCTCACAAATTAAGCCGGATGATCGTTGGAAAATAATTCATTACGTCCGTACTGAGCTAGTTAAAAAATAAAGATATTCATCCATCAAATAAATCAAAATGGATCAAAAACTTGTCATATCGCAAAAATTTAAAACCGCCACATTCATTCTTATGGGCATTGGATTCATTGCATTTGTTTATGCTTTTGTTTCGCATCCCGAACGTGGATGGGCTAATCTGTTGATCAACAATTACTATTTTATTGCATTGACTGTTGGAGCCACCTTTTATCTGGCGCTACAGAATGTAACTCAATCGCATTGGTCATCCGGTTTTAATCGTATCCCATATGCCATCGCAAACTTTTTCCCTGTATTGTTTATACTGATGATTCCGGTGATGTTTGGATTACACTCGCTTTATCATTGGTCACATGCCGATGCCGTAGCTCACGATGCCATCTTACAACATAAAGCACCTTTTTTAAATGTGCCTTTCTTTATCATCCGTTACCTTATTTATTTTGCGGTTTGGATTGGACTAACCCAACTTCTACGGAAGTTTACTTTTAAAGAAGACTTAGTAGGCGGATTAAAATATTTTGAGAAAACAGAATTTTTTTCCAAGGTGTATATTTTCTCGCTGGCATTTACATTCTCTCTCGCTTCTTTCGATTGGATTATGTCGATTGATGCCCATTGGTTTAGCACTATTTTTGCCGTTCGTAATTTTGTGATGGGATTTTACCACGCCATTGTTCTGGTATTATTGATTGCTATTCTGATGAATAAATTAGGCTATTTCCCCTACCTCAATAAATATCATTTAAAAGATTATTCAAAATATATTTTTGTATTATGTATTATTTGGGCATATACATGGTTCTCACAATACATCTTAATTTGGTACGCCAACCTACCCGAAGAAACCGTGTATTATATGCCACGAACCAAAGGGGAGTTCACGCCTTTATTCTATACCGAATTAATCGTGAACTGGTTATTCCCCTTCTTGATGTTGCTTCTTGGAAAAGTAACATCCAATAAAAATATTTTGATGGTGATTATGATTATCCTTTTATTAGGACAATATATAGATGTGTACATGCAAGTAACCGTTGGAACCTTGCATCACCTTAACATTGGCTTTATCGAAATTGGAGGTTTCCTTGGATACATTGGACTATTTGCTTATGTATTTGCCTGGTCGCTGAGCAGAAAACCACTAATTTCCAAAAATCATCCGCTGATAGAGGAAAGCATTAAGCACCATCCTTAGAAAAAATCAATAAAATTCTATATTGCCCCCGACTTAAGTCGGGGGCAAAGAATGATATTTATACGATTAAACTATGATATTCATCAAGTCAACTAAATGATATGATGAGAATCACTATTTTTGATATTCTTAAAAAACAAAATTACTATAATGAAAAAATTCTTTGACTTTTTGTTTTCCATGCAATTTTCAGGCAGCTTAATGTTGGTATTTGCGGCCGCAATTGGAACGGCTACATTTGTTGAAAATGATTTGGGAACACTTGCTGCTAAACTATTAGTTTATGAAGCATTTTGGTTTGAATTACTATTATTACTGATGTCCATCAGCATGTTGGGTGGTATCTTCAAATATAAACTCTATAAACGTAAGAAATATACAGTCTTAATATTTCACATCTCTTTTGTTATTATTCTCATTGGTTCTGCAATCACTCGCTATGGCGGATTTGAAGGAACCATGATGATCCGTGAAGGAAGCAGTTCAAACGAGATTATTAGTGAAAGTTCTTATATTACAGTAAATATTGAGCATCAGGGACAAAGCTATCAATACGACAAAAAGAAATTATTTTCGCCATATAAAAGCAATTCATTTGATAAAGAAATTATATTTGGAAATCAGAGTTGTCAACTAAGCTTAATTGATTTTGTACCCAATGCCGCCGAAACCATTGTGGAAGACCCCAATGGTTATCCTGTAATTTCTTTCGTTACGGTAGGTAAAGGAAACCGTCAAAATGTTTTCCTAAAACTAGGCGAAATTAAAATGATTGGCAATTATATCTTTTCTTTCGAGAATCCAAATGCAGAAGAGACGCATGTCCAAATTAAGTTAGAGGAAGGTGCATTGAAGGTAAAGGCTCCTTTCTCTATTGGCTTTACCAGCATGAATGATGGAACAACTACCACATTGGCTGCCTACGAGTTTCATCCTCTTAATGTAATGAAATTATATGTCATTGGAGGAAAACAATTGGTGATCAAAGCTTTTTATCCAAAAGCTAAAACAAAATTGGTTACAGCACCGGTCGATAATCCGAGAGGCAATTACAATAGTGCAGTGGTTATGAACCTGAATTATAAAGGTTATGATAAAGAAGTTGTTTTGTTTGGCGGAAAAGGATTTCTGGCCGAACCTGCAAAAACAGAAATCAATGGTACCAAGTTTGAAATTTACTATGGATCAAAAATGTCAGATATCCCATTTTCTCTTTATTTAAAGGATTTTCAATTGGATCGTTATCCGGGCTCCATGAGTCCTTCCTCATTTGCCAGTGAAGTTACACTTATAGATGAACGTGTTGGTCTTCGCGAAGACCGTAGAATTTTCATGAATAATATATTGAATTATGATGGCTATCGCTTCTTTCAGGCTCAATACGACAAAGATGAGAAGGGTACTATTCTTTCTGTAAATCACGATTCGTGGGGAACCAATGTAAGCTATTTTGGCTATTTTATAATGGCTCTGGGAATGGTGCTTAACTTCCTCCATAAAGACAGTCGTTTCCGTCAGTTGATGCGAGCATCATCAAAAAAAGTGGCAAGCATCGCTATCATCATAGGTTTTACAACACTTGGAATTCTAAGTCCCGAAACAACACAAGCTCAACACAATATGCCTCCCCAAGCATTTAATCCTTCAAATGCCATTCATCCAGATCATGCCAAAGAGTTTGGGAAATTGCTCGTATTAGATCAAAAAGGACGTATTGAACCCATCCATACACTCTCATCTGAGATTTTACGGAAAGTGACCAAGAAAAGTGAGTTTTTAGGACTGACTTCTGATCAGGTTTTTTTGGGAATACTCAGCAATCCCGGAGCTTGGCAAAGTATTCCAATGATTAAAGTTTCGGATAATGAATTAAAGAGATTACTTGGTATTAAAGGCAT
>JAOZQX010000160.1 GCA_029931995.1 Bacteroidales bacterium | reverse complement strand
ATCTAAATCAGAGATTGCAACATCTGAAAATCTTTTTCGAGGGTTTATTAAATTACCTGTATAATTGCTAATTTTTAAGGATTTATTTATCAACCCATTGTTTTCTTGGATAAATAATCCTCTAACAGTAGAATATACAAGATCATCACGTCCATTATTATTTAAGTCTCCAACAGCAACACCTATGTGATATCCTTCAGGGTTTTTACAAATATTGTAAAAATCCCATGTGCTTGGTTTAGAGAATTCTTTAAATCCTTCATTATCGCCAATCATCACATCAGTGTATTTATCTCCATTTAAATTTCCCATGTCTGCATCTAAAAAGAATATATTTGGCACGTGACTTATTCTTTTTCCATCTCTGCTTATACTAATCTTTTTTTCTTCTTTTTTAACTTTATCATCCAAGCTTTCGTTTGTTTTTAACACTGTTTTAACTTCTTCTTTTATTGTTTGTGCATTAATATAATTAGAACTTAAAGCTATCATTCCTAGGTAGAGTGCGCCTGCCCACATCACTTTTTTCCATGTTTTCATTAATGAGACTATTTAATAATACTTTATAAATTTAAACATTTTTTATATAGCGAAACGGGACGACATCCCCACGGGGATGTCGTCCCGTTTCTTTTTATGCGACATTTTTAAACTTTTGGTATAAAATGAAGAATGTATAGGATGTCGTCCTCTTTGGAGGACGACATCCTTGAAAATTCAATCATTATGTCATCTAAAAAAATACTGACACCTATTTTACCAGGAGCAACCTTCCATGTCTTTAATCGGGGGATAAATCGTAATTTGGTTTTTTTACAAGAATCGGATTATTTGCTTTTTCTTGAAAAATTAAAACACTATTTAATTCCTGTTTCTGATATTTTTGCTTATGCTTTACTCTCAAATCATTATCATCTATTGCTAAGGGTGCATGAACAAACAGAAGTGATGGAATTTAGTCATCAATTTAAGCGTTTTATACTGAGCTATACGAATCTGATTAACAAACGCGAAAACCGGACGGGTAATCTTTTTTCGAGTGTTTTTAAACGATTAAGGGTACAAGAGGATGACTATTTTAATCGCTTAATGTTTTATATCCACTTTAATCCACAGAAACATGAAGTTATTGAGCGTTTTCAGGATTATAAATATTCATCCTACAAAGCCTTGATTTCTGATTCTCCAACTTTATTAAGCAGAGAAGAAATTTTAAATTGGTTTGAAAACAAACAAAATTTTATTGAATCCCACTCAATGATGCAGAACGAAGAGATTTTAAAGCATTTGATTATTGAATAAAAGGGACGACATCCCCGTGGGGATGTCGTCCCTTTATTTAGTTAATAGTATACTCATCCCAGCTTTTGATGGTGATGTCATCCATGCTGTATTTACAAAATGCAATTATAAAAGCACTAGCTAATCGGGCATTTGTTATTAATGGTATGTTGTGATCTACTGCTGCACGACGGATGTGATAGTCATTAATAAGTTCATCTTCGGATAAGTCTTTTGGAATATTAATCACCAAATCAATTTTATGCTCCTTAATATATTCTAAGGTATTTGGTTTTTTGTTAGAATCGGGCCAATGCAATACAGTTGACTCAATATTGTTATTTGCTAAAAAATCGGAGCTTCCTTTTGTTGCAAATAAATTATATCCATTTTCTTTCAGTAAACGGGCACTGTTTAGAAGTTCAATTTTTGAACGTGCAGGACCTGTTGACAAAAGGATGTTCTTTTTAGGAATGGAATACCCAACCGAAAGCATTGATTTTAAAATAGCTTCGTAGTAATCTTCGCCAATGCAACCTACCTCTCCGGTGGATGCCATATCTACACCTAGAACAGGATCGGCTTTTGCCAAACGTGAGAATGAGAACTGTGGTGCTTTTACGCCAATAAAGTCGAGATCAAATAAGGATTTATCAGGTTTTTCAACGGGAACATTAAGCATGATCTTTGTCGCCAAATCTACAAAATTGGTTTTTAAAACTTTGGAAACAAAAGGAAGACTACGAGAAGCTCTTAAATTACACTCGATAACTTTGATGTCATTATCGCGCGCTAAGTATTGAATATTGAAAGGGCCTGAAATCTTTAATTCTTCCGCTATACGATTGGTTATTTTTTTAATTCTCCTCACAGTTTCTACATACACTTTTTGAGGCGGAAACATCATGGTGGCATCTCCAGAGTGAACTCCGGCAAACTCAATGTGTTCGGAGATAGCATAAGCTATTACCTTTCCTTTTTCGGCCACGGCATCCATTTCTATTTCCTTGGTGTTTTCCATAAATTTAGAAACAACCACTGGGAATTTCTTTGAAACCTTGGCTGCTAATTTTAAGAAATCTTCTAATTCTTCTTTATTTGAAACCACATTCATGGCTGCTCCTGACAAAACGTAAGAAGGACGTACCATAACTGGAAATTTAACTTTTTCTGTAAAATCAAAAATTTCCGAAATGCTTGTTAATTCCATCCATTCCGGCTGATCGACATCTAAGTCATCCAACATTTGAGAAAACTTAAATCGGTTTTCGGCACGGTCAATTGATTCTGGAGTAGTTCCTAAAATGGGTACTTTTTGGTTATGCAGTCGAATGGCTAAATTATTGGGTATTTGACCACCTACCGAAACAATCACTCCTTTGGGTGTTTCCAGCTCAATGATGTCGAGAGTACGTTCATAAGAGAGTTCATCAAAATAAAGTCGGTCGCAAATATCGTAATCGGTACTTACAGTTTCGGGATTATAATTTATCATAACTGAGCGATAGCCTTCTTTCGCAACCGTTTCCAAAGCATTCACACTACACCAATCAAATTCAACGGAGCTCCCAATTCGATAAGCTCCCGATCCCAATATAATAACTGAGTTCTGATCATTTTCGTAATCAACATCATTTTGAGTACCGTTATAAGTAAGGTAGAGATAATTTGTTTGGGCGGGATATTCAGCGGCCAAAGTATCGATTTGTTTAACAATTGGAACAATTTTGTGTTTTTTACGATACTCTCGAATTCTTTGAATCTCATCATCAGTCCCATCAAACGCATCTTTATAGATGGCTCGTGCTAATTGAAAATCGGAATAACCTGCCTGTTTCGCTTTTCTTAGGAGCGGAATTGGAAGTTCTTCAAGTGTTGAATGTTTTTCTAAGTCATTATTAATATCAAAAATATTGCTTAGTTTTTCTAAGAACCAGCGATCAATTTTTGTTTGTTCAAATATTTGCTCAACACTCCAGCCATTTTGCATCGCCATAGCAATAACAAATATTCGCATATCGGTAGGGCGGGAGAGCTCTTTCTCAAAATCTACAATTTCCAGATCTTTATTACCCACAAACCCATGCATTCCCTGACCAATCATTCGAAGCCCTTTTTGGATCGCTTCTTCAAAACTTCTTCCGATGGCCATTACTTCACCCACACTTTTCATACTGCTGCCAATTTCTTTGGAAACTCCGAGGAATTTACCTAAATCCCAACGCGGAATTTTACACACGATATAATCTAAACTTGGTTCAAAGAAAGCTGTAGTTGTTTTGGTGACTGCATTTTTTATATCGGAGAGGGCAAAACCAAGAGCCAATTTTGCAGCCACAAATGCCAAAGGATAACCGGTAGCTTTTGAAGCCAGTGCACTTGAACGGGATAAGCGAGCATTTACTTCAATTACGCGATAATCTTCGGAATGTGGATCGAGTGCATATTGAACATTACATTCACCAATAATACCAATATGTCTGATTATTTTTATTGAGAGTTGTCGGAGTTTATGGTATTCGGCATTTGTCAAAGTTTGAGATGGTGCAACCACAATGCTTTCTCCGGTGTGGATACCTAATGGATCAAAATTTTCCATATTACAAACCGTAATGCAATTATCGTAGGCATCGCGCACGACTTCATATTCTACTTCTTTCCATCCTTTTAAAGATTCTTCAATCAGAATTTGATTTGAATAGGCAAATGCCTTTTCTGACATTGCTTTTAACTCTTCTTCGTTATTGCAAAAACCGCTGCCCTGTCCACCTAATGTGTAGGCAGCACGAATGATGACAGGAAATCCTATTTTTTTAACAACTTTAAGTGCCTCTTTGGTAGTATTAACTGCAGTACTTCTTGCTGAGATGACATCAATTTCATCCAATTTGTTTACAAAGTTTTCTCTATCCTCCGTATCCATAATGGATTGGATAGGAGTTCCTAAAACTTCAACATTATTTTTTTTAAAAATATTTTGTTTAAATAATTCAATTCCACAATTCAGTGCAGTCTGTCCTCCAAAGGATAAAAGTACACCCTGAGGTTTTTCTTTTTTAATCACCTTCTCTACAAAAAAAGGAGTAACTGGTA
>JAOZQX010000159.1 GCA_029931995.1 Bacteroidales bacterium | reverse complement strand
CTCACAATTTCAGCCCTTGAAGAAAAATCTTTGGCAGTGTAATTTTTAACACTTTCGCGCAAAATATTTAGTTGGTGGGTAAAACGGTTTCCAATTAAAACAACAACGATAAAAATGATAATAAAAAGAATAATGGAGATAAACACATTAATGCCAATTTGTTTCAATAAAGGAGTCGTAATTGCATCCATATCCATGGCGGTTGCCACAACCCAGTCCATTTCGGGAAGGTATTTGTAAAAGATTTTACGAGTTTCAATATGATTCTCTTCTCGTTTCCATACGTATTCAATCTCTCCCTCATATAATTGTTTGCCATTAATATTATGGCAAATTTGTTTGATGAAATCTTTTCCTTTTTCATCTTTTAACTCATGAATATTTGTGCTTTCGTTATGTGAGTTTATGATGGTATTTCCCAACAAATCGAAAATTAAGGGGTAATAAGTTGTGCCCAGTTGAAGTTCGGCTATTGTTGAATTTAATTCGTTAAGCTCGGTTTGTTTAATCCCAACATAAATACATCCAACTATGATCCCACTTTCATAAATTGGTTTGTAAGCTGTAATATACCAGTCGTCAACAACAAAAGCACGACCTTTAAAAGTTTCCCCGTTAATAACAGACTGGTAAACGGGTGAGCTAGTTGGGATGTAGGTGCCAATGGCACGCGTTCCATCGGTGCGTTTTACGCTTGTCGAAATTCGGAGCATTCCTTCCTCTATCATTTGGAAAATGGTAACTGTACCTCCCACTTGTTTTGTTAAATAATCAACAAGCTCGTTATTATTAGTCACAATTTTACTCAGCCCCAGATTGTTGTTAACCACCATTAATGGAATATGCTTAATCATTTTCTCTTTTGTGAACTGGTCTTCAATTTCGAGAGGAATCTGAATAACAGGGTCGATACTTGTTCGGTCGACTACAAAATGATCGGCAACATTCAAATTGCTATTTACCCAATTTTGGTTTACAGTATATGAATTGTGTGCCAAATGATAAAGAGATTCGGTTATATTCCTTAATTCTCTATTATGATTTTCTTGAAAAGATTTTTTGGAAATAAATGTGTTTACTATAATATTCCCGATTATGAACGCGAGTAGAGAAATTCCAATTCCGAGATAAAGTTTATGAATAAATCGTAAGTTTTTCATAGTGGGGTGGTTCAAATTTTTTATTAAAATTAAGAAAAAATAGATCAGATACAAAGCTTTATATGTAGAGGATTTTACTTAATTTTGTCGTCCGAATGTTTACGGGATGTGGCGCAGTTGGTTAGCGTGCTGGTCTGGGGGACCAGAGGCCGCGAGTTCGAGTCTCGCCATCCCGACAAGTAAGGGTTCTTGGTTTAATTACCAAGAGCCTTTTTATTTTAACCGATAATTTCCTTTTTAAACGCAAAGCCCAAACTTTCCATTTCCTCTAAAATAGGTTCATACATTTCTTTGGTTGATGGCATACATACTCCTGTGTTTTTGATTTTGCCTTCCAGAATTAATTTTGTTGCAATGGCCGGTGGTAAGGAAACGGCTCTTGCCATAGCCGAATCGCCATTAGGAATCCCTTCTACCATCATACTTGAAATATGCTTTTCTTTTCCGTTCGGAAATTCAACGTCCATTTCATTATGAACGATAATCATATCTCTTTCATGAGGCTGATAATCCATCTTCTTAAGCATCAAATCGACCAAAAGGTTTGAGTTTGTACCTTTGTTAATCGAAACCTGAATGTCATCAAAAATACCGAGCCAATCTAATTTTTTTATGAAATCATCATTCACATCCATCTTTATTGATTTCGCAAAATTTATTTTAATATCTTTCGTTGAGGATGTCCCGATAAGCTCGGCAATAAATTGGGCGTAGGTGGTGTTTTCGAAATCTTTTTCTTCGGTGTTTTCAATTAGCTTAATTTTTAGAAGATTGATCATGGTATTGCTATAACCAATGTAACGTAACAAGCCTTTATAAATGGTAATGTTTTCATCCAAACCAAACTCTTTTATGTAGCGGGTGCTATCGTTGCTGGGGTAGGTTTCAAAAGTTCCAATTCCGTGCACCTCAACTAATTTATGATGCTCGAATTTATGAGTTGCTTCAATAACTTTTCCGTTTATTTGATAGGTGGCTGGCGACACTGCCGAACGCATCAGCCCGTTCGGATCCCAGGAAAATTTGTACCCAAACGGATTACGATTATGTTCGAATGAAGGCAATCCTGCTCCATACGAATCAATATTCGTTATTTTTCCACCTTTTGAATGTACCTCATCAATCATTTGTTTTAAGCCCATATTATCAAGTCCGGGGTCTTCTCCAAGTTCGGTAAGTATCAGTGTGTTTTGTTTTTTCGCTTCTTCGTTGTAACAAGCAATCCCGGGATGTTTAAAATCGGTAGTAATCATCGGGGTTCTATGTTTTATGCACAATTCGGCAACCATTGCATGACCCGATCGAGGAATCATAGCGATCACCATTTCAGTTTCTTTTATTATTTTTTCTAATACATCTACCTGATCTGTTGTCCAGGCAATAGCAATTCCAAGAGGCCTTCCGTCAATGATTCTTTCTGCTTTCGAAACCGTACGTGTGGCTATGGTTACTTCGTATTTACACTGTTCAATAAAATAATCGATCATAGGTTTTACCACATAACCGGCACCCAAAACTGCTACTTTTTTCATATGGAGAATTGTTAGTTATTTTTGTGTTTTTTAGGAACTCAAACAAATATAACAATTTATCTATGATAATTTTCAAATTATACCATCTTCAAAATTTCAAATTATTTTTTCTACCTTTGCTTTATTGGTGGTTCATTCCTTAACAGGAAAACCTTAAAAGGGAATCTCGTGATTCTGAGAAATTAGAAAATTCGGGAGCTGTCCCCGCAGCTGTAAGTCCGCATAATGTTTGAGTAACCACTGCCACTGATCCGCCTCGTTAATAACGAGATGGAACGGGAAGGCCACTCAAACGGACAAGCCAGAAGACCTGCCAACGCAAGTAGAATCTCGGGGTGAAGATCAATACATCTTTTCCCCCTCATTTGCCGGGTTGAGCATAAAAATTTAATAATGATAAAATCATTGAATCGTAGAATTATTTTTATCCTGTTGTTTTTTCTGGGAACAGGGATTGTGGGTTTTGCCCAAACTCCAAAACGAATTATTTCATTGGCACCATCCATTACCAAAGAATTGGTGTTGCTTGAGCTGGAGGATGAAATTTGCGGGATCACCAATTATTGTAAAATCCCGAATAAGGAAAAATATGCCATCGTTGCTTCGGCCGTTGATGTAAATTTAGAGAAAGTAATTACCTTAAAACCCGATCTGGTTTTAGCCACTTCTTTATCAAAACCCGAATCTCTGGATATTTTAAGAAATGCAGGCATCAATGTTCAATACCTAAAATTACCCTCATCTTACGCCGAGATTAATTCTCAATTTATTGAGTTAGGAAAGATGTGCGGAAAAGAGGAAAAGGCGAAAGAAATTGTTTCGCAGCAGGAAGCTAAAATTGAACAATTATTAAAACGGATTGATGGGAAAAACAAAGTTCGCATATTTTTTGAAATTGGGACCAATCCTCTTTGGTGTGTAATCCCAAATACTTTTATGAACGACTTTATTACGATGGCTGGAGGACAAAATATTGCCGATGATTTGAGCATGGGTTCCATCAGTCGCGAAAGCGTAATTATTCGCAATCCGGAAATTATAATTATTGCAACCATGGGTAATGTGGGCGAAGATGAAGCCAAGATATGGAACAGCTATGCTAATTTGAGTGCCGTAAAAAACAACAGAATCTTGATAATTGATTCGGATAAATCTTGTAGCCCGACTCCCGTTCATTTTGTGGAAACGCTGGAAGAGATTGTTAATTTTATCTATAAATCAGAATAAATGATCAAGTCAAAAGCAATAACATGGAGTTTAACTACAGCAATTTTGTTGCTGTGTTTGATTATTGCAATTGGAATTTCACTAACCATTGGCGAACTTCAGTTGTCTCTTTTGGATATCCCCGAAATCTTACGACAAGGGCAGGGAAGTGTTGAGTACACCATCATGGCAAATATTCGTTTGCCACGGGTTATTTTGGGAATTGCTGTGGGAGGTGCTTTAAGTCTTTCGGGAGTCATTCTTCAAGGTGTTTATCGCAATCCATTGGTCGAACCTTTTACCTTAGGAATTTCGGGTGGTGCAGCTTTGGGCGTGGCTTTTGCAATTGTTTTGGGCTTGCATTTTTCAATGGGTTCGTTTATGCTTCCGCTGATGGGATTTGCCGGAGCCATTGGCACCATCATAATTGTTTATTTGATCAGTATTAAAAAAGGGCGCATCCGAATCCAAAGCATGTTATTGATTGGAGTGATGGTAAGTTTTATTGCTTCCTCGT
>JAOZQX010000158.1 GCA_029931995.1 Bacteroidales bacterium | reverse complement strand
AACAAGATGAGCTTATGAAGAAAATTTAGAAATTATTAAGTTAATCAATAGGGGTGCCACCCCTTAGTTTATACTATTTCCATAATTGGAAATAGTTCCAAAACATGGAATATAATGTAATTAGTCAATATTATAAAATGCATTCATTTACCATTAGTTGACTTGTTTTGTTAGTATTGGTCTGGTTTGTGTTGAAGAAAACGATGTATTAATAAATTTATTTGTCATGAAATTACAAAAAACCTTAATCGTATTATTATCATTAGTCCTAGTTTATTCTTGTAATAAATTTAAGGAAGTTGTTCCTGTTGATGAAAACTCAATGGAAAACCTGAATGTACCCACAAATTTTAATTGGTCCTTGGACAAAAATCTTGTGATTAATGTTGGTACTAGTGGTTTAACAAATGGATCCACATTAGTTTTGTATAACCTCGACGGAGAAATAATTGAAAAACAAAGGGTGTTGAGTAATCAGACTAAATTTGAAGTACAACTTCAAAATATTTATGATTCTCTTCGCTTATATTCACCTGAAACAAAAATGAGTAAGTATTTTCCGACTTCAGTGACTAATGTGGTTTTTGAGCAAGAAACTTTTAAGTCAGCAGCTTCGGCTACAGCAGATTATGCATTGAATTTTGAAGGCTCACAAGACTTTATTGAAATTGATAATAATGGTGATGGAGCTATTGTTGTCGAATACCCATTTACTTTCAGTGTATGGTTTAAAACATCCGGCGCCGGTCCCGAAAACTATGATATGTCTTTGGTGAATATTGCTAATCCGGACGTAAGTAATAATTTTTATGGAATATTTTTAGACAAAACTGGAAAAAAATGGAGACCTGCCATGAGATCTCGTAATGGTAGAGATAGAACCAGAAGTAAATATATGAATTTAGCCGATGATACCTGGCATCAGGTAACAGGAGTTTTTGAAGCAAGCAATAACAGAACCTTGTATGTTGATGGTGTTGCTGTTAAAACTGATAATGCGGTTGTGGATTTTAATACCAATGCTGTAATTTTAACAATAGGCCGTTGGGGCGATTCTACTCCAAAATCATTTTTTAATGGTTTAATGGATAATGTTTGTGTTTGGGATAAAGCACTTTCTGCTTCTGAGGTTATGAATTATTATACAAATTTACCTACAGGAAACGAAACTAATCTTAAAGCTTATTGGGATTTCAATGAGGGCTCGGGTAATGAGGTTATTAATAGTGCAAATGCAGGTGCTTATAATGGATCTAATAACGGGGCATCTTATGTTTTAATATCTGATCCAATTCCTGATGCAGATGGTGATGGTGTTAATGATGATGATGATGATTTTCCAAATGATGCAACTAAAGCATATAATTCTATATACCCTTCAGGTAATAAATATTATTTCCATTTGTATGAAGATTTGTGGCCGAGTCTTGGCGATTATGATTTCAACGATGTTGTGCTTAAAACTAAACTTCATATGTATAAAAATGCACAAAACAATCTTGTAGGTGGTCGTATGCAAACTTCGGTTTACTGGATTGGGGGCGGCTTACCACAAGGAGCTGGTATGGAATGGTATGATTCAAATGGTAATGCTTCTCAGTTAAGCTATATGCCCGAAAATACAGTTACTTTTACGGAGTCAAATAATGTAATTACTGATCCGATTGTAAATAATGCGGTTCAATTATTTAACGGTAATATTACTGTAAGTCTTGGCGAAGCTGTTGATTTTGAGTATACATGGGATCATACAGTTGCCGGAAATTCTTTGTGGGTACAAGTTTATATTTACAACGATAGAAATCATGAGGTTCATATGCACGGACATCCACCAACAAATGCTCAGGATATGTTATTGTTTAATACTCAGCACGATAATTCGTTAACAACATGGAATTGGACAGCGGGAAATACATTTGCAAATCCTGCAAATTTTTATAAAACTAGCACAAATCTGCCTTGGGGCTTGGACATTATTACTGAAGAATTTCGGGTACCTATTGAAAAGATTGAAATTTTGGATGCCTATCCTCAATTTAGGGATTGGGCCGAATCTGGAGGGAGTTTAAATAGAAATTGGTATGATAATCCCGATGAATCAAAAACATTTCTTCCTGATGATTTATAGTTTGTTTTATTAAGCTTTTACTTTTGTAGTAGAGGCAAAAGCGAATAGTTAAGTAGGGTGGTATTACCCATCTACCTACTTAACTATTTTTGTCTTATTGAATAAAACGACTTTTTATTTTCTTATAAAGCAAACTCATGCCATCATCATAATTTGAAAGGATAATAATTGTATACCCAGAGTTCACAAACACTCTAAATGTATTGTTTACACCTAAAGAACCCCCGCTATGCCCAATAATTCGTTCATTTTCTAATAGTTCATCTTCAAATAAATAAGCATATTTTTTTCCGGGTCTTGCATCAATCTTTCCTGTTGTCATTATATCAAAATACTCTTTGCTTAACAGTTTGTTGTTGCGTAGAGCAATATCAAATTTGAGCATGTCAATAGCGGTTGTAAAACCACCCCCTGCAGGACCTCCCTTAGTTGGTGTAACAAATAAATAATTATGCCATTCATCCATTTCCTGCATCATTAAGTTTCTTTTTGTGTACCCCAAAGCCACATTTGATATTGGTAAAGCCATATCATAACAGTCAGTATTTTCCATGCCGGCTGGTTCGGTAACATTTGTTCTAATGTATTCATCGTAGCTCATTCCTGATATTTTCTCAATGATCAATCCCAAAATTAATGGTCCTGAATTACTATAGGAAAATTTTTCTCCCGGTTCAAAAGCTAGGGGTTTTGTATTTGTTAAGTTATCAAAATCTTGAACTGTTTTAAGATTTGCCCATTGTGCATTGGTGAAAAACTCCATCCAATATAGTCCTGTACCAGAAGTATGTGTTAATAGATGATGGATAGTAACCTTTTCTTTAACTTCTTCATTTGGATAGTCGGGTAAATGTTTTCCTACCTTATCGTCAAAAGAAAGTTTTCCTTGTTGAACCAATTGAGCAATTGCAACACCTGTAAGCATCTTATACATGGATGCGGTATTAAATTTAGTATCCATCTTGTTTTTAATTTGATAGCCTTTATGTGCCATCCCAATTGCTTTTTGGTATTTTACTTCCCCATCTTTAGCAATTAAAACAGTGCCAGAGAATTTATCCTGTTGCACCAATTCATTAATGTTCTGATCCATAAAATCTTTTAAGGATTCATGTTGAGCAGGATCGCCCGTTTTTTCAGCTTTAAGCATCCCAATATTCATGATTAAAGTGACCATAATTAAATAAGGCCATAAATTCCATTTTTTAATACATTTTTTCATGTTTCTATAGGTTTTAAAAATATGTTAGAAATGTGAAAGTAAGTAAAGAATACAGATAATAAAGACCTAATTAGTTAATTTTAACAACTTTAACCTATCTTTAAGGTATTGTTAACTTATCCTTAACATATCTGATTTGTCAAAATAAAGTGAATTTTAATAAGTGTAGGTATTCCTTAAATAGTCTTATATTTGAACTTTATAATATTTTCAAATGAAATTATTTTTAAGTACTATATTTCTTTTCTCAATTTTAATAATCCCAAGCCTGAAAGCAGAAGATACCCCCAATAATTTTGATGACCTTAAAGTTTTATTTATAGGTAATAGCCTGACATCCTATAACGATATGCCTGAAATGTTTAAGCAATTGGCAATAGCTTCGGGTCGTGATGTGCGGGTAGGTAAGGCCTTTCATCCCGGAAAAGCCTTGTATGAATTACGTTATAACGTGGATGTACATGACTCCATAAATGCCGAACAATGGGATTATGTTGTGCTTCAGTCTTCCGATTATTACGCCTTTGAAGAATTTTATGATTTGGAAAAAATGACTTTGAGTCAATTCCGTGAGATGATACTTGAAAATTGCTCAACATCAAAGATTATATATCCTATGATTTGGGCTGTAAGGGATGGGTATAGCTATCAAATGGATGGTCAAACATACACCGTTTCTTATGAAGATCATTACAATTTAATTTATGAAACGATTTTTCCGTTCATGTATGATAACGAACCATTAATTATTGCTCCGGTGGCTACAACATGGAATTCTGTTATCGAAGATGATAATGAGGCCAAGTTTGATTTGTATGCAAAAGACAGGGCTCATCCTGCCTGGAATGGTTCCTATCTTATGGCTTGTGTGATGTATTCAACGGTCTATTTTGAGAATGAGTCAAATATTGATTATTTCGCTGGATTAAATCAGGATACAGCTTATTATTATCAGGAGCGTGCTCGCTCAATAGTGCTTAATGATTTATCGCTGTGGAATATTAATTATGATTATACAGCAATTGATGAAGAATATTCTGAGCAATCCGGATTCTTATTATACCAAAATAACCCCAATCCATTTTCT
>JAOZQX010000157.1:2792-4444 GCA_029931995.1 Bacteroidales bacterium | reverse complement strand
CAGAATATGCCAGATATAGGGGAATTTATAGAGCCATATTTTACTTATAGGAATGGGAGCGCTTTTACCTGCATCCTTCATAACCTCATTAACAAAAGTTTGTATTCCAAAAAATATTGAGCCCAAGATCAGGGCGTATAAACCTAATAACACCCAAAATGAGGTGTTGTTAGATACTTTTTTCCATTCTATTTTAAGCAGTTTTATCATTTGATTCAGCTAATAATTCTAAAAAATAATTTTCTAAACTTTTCTTTCTGATTGAAATGTGTGAGACCATAACACCCTGATCAAACAAATATTTGTTAAGGTCAGTAGTATCCGTATCCTTATCAATGCTTACGAGCAACATTCCATCTTCCTCTGTGATCTGAGTCGCTTTTTTGTATTTTTCCAAAGCTAAATTTAGTTTCTTCATATCAGTTGCTTGTACTTCAATTTCGGTACTCTCCAATAATACATCAGAAACTTTACCGGCAAAAAGCTTTTGTCCTTTTTCGAGGACTACAACATGCGTACAAATTTTTTGTACTTCGTCCAATAAGTGACTCGCAATGATAATTGTAATTCCTTTTTTTGCAATTTCTTTTACGATGTTTCGGATTTCAGCTATTCCTTGCGGGTCTAATCCATTTGTTGGTTCATCCAAAATTAAAACCTCTGGATTGCCCATTAAAGCTGCAGCAATTGCTAAGCGTTGTTTCATGCCAAGCGAATAGGTTTTGAATTTGCTTTTCTTCCGACTTGATAATTCAACAATCTCAAGAACTTTTGGTATCTCATCATATGAAACACCTTTAATTTTTGCAACAATTTCGAGATTTTTTATGGCACTCAAATAAGGATAGAAATTTGGTGTTTCCAAAATAGCTCCAATACGCTTTCTGTCATCTTTACTTGGCTCTTTTCCAAACCATTTAAATAGACCTGCAGTAGGATTAATAACATCTAAAACTATTCCAAGAAGGGTTGTTTTTCCGCTTCCATTTGGCCCAAGGATACCAAAAATATTTCCTTGGTTAATATCTAGCGAAAGCTGATTAACCGCTTTAATTTTTCCGTAATATTTTGAGAGGTTCTCAATGGATAATATAACTTCACTCAAGGCTTTTTGTGTTTTAAATTAATGATTCAATATATAGACGAAGTTAGATAAAAAATATTACACAAAACATTCAAAATATTATTTGCTTTATAAATTGTATCTTCGCAAAAAAAATAAGAAATCGGATTGTATCCGGGAAGTTTTAATAAAAACAGAAATAATGAAAATTGGAAAACACAAGGTTGTGGGCCTTACTTACGAATTGAAATTTAATGATGATAAGGGTGAGATGATTCAAAAAGTGGATAAAGATCGTCCTTTTGTGTATTTATTTGGCGTAGGCGGATTGTTGCCTCTTTTTGAGAAAAATCTTGAAAATAAGGTAGTTGGCGATAAATTTGCATTTGGCTTAACTGCTGAAGAAGGATATGGTCCAATTAATAAAGAGGCTGTTGTTGCTTTGGATAAAAGTATTTTTGAAGTAGAAGGTAAAATTGATGAGGAAATGTTGCAGGTTGGAAAAGTTGTTCCGATGCAAAACGATCAAGGGCAGCCACTTAATGGGAGGATTGCTGAACTTAAAGATGATAAAGTTGTGATGGATTTT
>JAOZQX010000157.1:0-2782 GCA_029931995.1 Bacteroidales bacterium | reverse complement strand
CGGGTGAGATTTTGGAGGTTAGAGATGCTAGCGAGGAAGAAATTACTCATGGCCATGCCCATGATCCTGATGCACCAAAACATTAATTAACGAGAAAGTAAGAATACAGTAGGCCGTTTTTGAATGGGGAGATTTTGTTTTTGCCATTCCAAAACGGTCTTCGTTTTTATATACTCGTTCTCCAAAGTAATGTCGCATGCTATGCAAAGCATAGTTTCTGCATTGCATGTTTTTAAAATGGATTCAAAAATCTTTTGATTCCGATAAGGTGCTTCAATAAATATTTGGGTTTGGTTATTTTGACAAACCTTTTTTTCTAATTCTTTTAGTTTTTTGCTTTTTTCTGCTTCCTTAATTGGTAAGTATCCGTTGAAAGAAAATTCTTGCCCGTTAAATCCGGATGCTGCGAGAGCTAGAAAAATTGAAGAAGGCCCAATTAATGGAATAACTTTGATGTTTTCCCTATGAGCTCGTTGAACAATAATATTCCCGGGGTCGGCTATGCAAGGCATTCCGGCATCTGATAATAATCCGATATTGTTCCCTTTAAAAATATTCTCAAGATAATTATAAGTGTCTTCTTCATGGGTGTGCTCATTCAGAATATGGAATTGAACATCGTCAAAATTCCCCGGATATTTAAGGCTCTTCAGAAATCGGCGAGCTGATCGAATATCTTCGATTATAAAAGTTTTTAGCGATAAAATGATTTCTCTGTTCAGCTCAGGGAAAACAGCTGAATAATTCGATTCACCAAGTTTTGTTGGAATCAGGTATAAGTTTCCTTTTTTTGTCGTTTCTCTCATTTCAACCAGGGTAGTTTTGCCAAATCAACATTTCCTCCCGAAATAATAATGCCAATTTTTTGACCTTTAACATCAATTTTATTTTCGAGTATGGTTGCTAACGGAACAGCTGATGAGGGTTCAATAATAATTTTTATTCGCTCCCAAATTAATTGCATAGCTTCAATAATACTTTGTTCGCTGGCAGTTACAATCTGATCAACATGTTTTAAGATAATAGGGTAAGTTAGGGTGCCTAAGGAGGTAAGTAAGCCGTCGGCAATTGTTTTTGGATTTTTGCTTGGAATAAACTTCCCTTCATAAAATGATCGAAAAGCATCGTTTGCCATTTCGGGTTCTGCTGCAATAACTTTTGTTTTGGGGGCGAAATATTTTGTCGATAAAGCTGTGCCACTTAAAAGTCCACCACCACCTACCGGAGCAATAATTTTTTGTAAGTCAGGAATGTCTTCAATTAATTCTAGGGCAGCAGTAGCTTGGCCACAAATAATCCGATAATCGTTATAAGGATGCACCTCGGTTGATCCCGTTTTTAGAATAATTTTTTTTAATGTGCTTTCTCGTGCCTGAAGGTTTGGTTCGCAAAATGTTATTTCGCCGCCATATTGTTTAACTGCTGCAACTTTTACATTTGGAGCGTTCTTGGGCATTACAATAGAGGCTTTTGTATTCAATAGTTTTGCAGCTCTGGCTAATGCTTGCGCATGGTTTCCCGAGGAGTGGGTGCAAACTCCATTCTCTAATTGTTTTTTGCTTAATGATAAAACAGTGTTAACAGCTCCCCTTGACTTAAAAGCACCTACTTTTTGGAAATTTTCACATTTAAAAAATATTTGGCAATCAAAATGATCGTTAATCAATGAAGAGGATAATACAGGTGTTCGATGGATATAATCCTTAATCTTCGCCGAGGCATTAATTATTTCTTGTTTTCCCGGGACTTTTGTTAGTTCAGAATTCAATTTCTTATTGTATTAATTATCTAACGTTTCTGCGATTTTATCGCAGGCTTCTTCTAATAAATTAAAAATATTTTCAAATCCTGATTCGCCTCCATAATATGGATCCGGTACAGATTTATTTTTACCGCTAATTACACTTAATAGATATTTTACTTTATCCATATCATCATCATTACGCGAAAAGTATTGAACATCGCGATAATTCGAAGTATCCATTACATAGATGACGTCAAAATTATCGAAATCATCAGCAACAAATAAGCGGCATTTATTTTCAGTTATATCTATTCCGTGTTTTTCTGCAATTTTTAAAGCCCGGGGGTCTGGTGGTTCGTTAATATGGTACGATTCGAATCCTGCAGATTCAACCTTAGATTGGATGCCTCTTTTTTTTAGTTTCGATTTTAGAATCCCTTCGGCGAGTGGAGATCTGCATATGTTACCCAGGCATACAAATAATATTTTCATGCTTTTAAAATTTTAGATTATTTTACAGGAAAAATGTAAGCAAAAGCAACTCCTTAAGAAATAAAGTTAAGCAAAATAGTCTGAAAACACAAGTTGAATGGCAGAATTATATTTTGATTTTTTTGTCTAATTCTTCAACGTATGTCCTGAATTGTTTGTCGGTTTCAACCAAGTTATTAATTGTTCGGCAGGCATGTAGGACTGTTGCATGATCTTTATTTCCACAATGCAAACCAATTGTAGCCAATGAAGATTTTGTGTGTTTTTTTGAGAAATACATGGCAAGTTGTCGGGCTTGTACAATCTCTCGTTTACGTGTTTTAGAATTAATAATATCAACCGGCAGGTTAAAGTAATCACACACTACCTTTTGAATGTAATCGATAGAGATTTCGCGGGTTGTGCTTTTAACAAATTTGTCAATCATATTCCGTGCTAAATCAAGCGTAATTGCTTTTTTATTCAGCGATGATTGAGCCATGATCGAGATTAATGCACCTTCAAGTTCGCGTACATTGTTAGTAATGCTATATGCTAAATATTCTA
>JAOZQX010000156.1 GCA_029931995.1 Bacteroidales bacterium | reverse complement strand
CATTTTTATACCTTATTTTAACTGCATTTATAATTGCAGCTCCATTAAGCTATTGGGGACTCTCGTTCTGGCTCGAATCATTTAGCACCCGGATGAACTTAAATATTTATTTATTCTTATTACCCTTATTTATAACCTTGTTGATTGCCGGAGGAACGATTGGATTTTTGGTGTTTTACGCCGCAAGGAAAAACCCGGTGGACACCTTGAAATATGAATAAGGCTAAAAGGATTGTTAACACTTTGCGGTCACTGAGCGAAGTCGAAGTGAAAGCAAAATTAGAGTAGAAGGGCATCTCGACTCCGCTCGATGACCCCAAGAAAGGAATAAAGAAAAGGGGTGACACCCTGCAGGGTGTCACCCCTTTAATTGGCTTAATATTCAACCTCTACATCCATATCCATATCATCGCCATTGCGGCCATTTTTCTTTTGCTTGTAATTATTTATTTTATATGAGAAACTCAATTGAATGATCTGACTTTCACGTCTCATTTCCACATGCTCCCAAATATCACTTCCTTCAATAATCATATCGCGTTTCATGGTTTTAAACAAATCTCTTACCTGCAAAATAAGACTTGCTTTACGACTCCAGAAATCATGACGCAATGCCATATTTGAAGTTAAAAAACCCTTACGTTCACCTTGAGCAGTGGCAGTTGCCCCACGATAACCCAAACGCAATTGCAAGCGAGTCATGGGTGTAAATTTATAAACCGTGTTCAACGAGCTTCGCCAGTTTGTACTTTCACGATCAACGTTTTCGCTATCAAGACTTCCTTTAATTTTATAGTAGTAAACGGTACCACTTAAATTCATGTTTAGCTTTTTCGAGAAATCCCAGTTAATCATGGCTTCTGTTCCCAGCGAATAATCTTTGTCTAAATTTGCAGAAGTATGCAATACATAATCTTCGTTGGTGTTTGACAAAACCCGTGTAATCTTGTTCGTGGTAATTTTATAATAGGTCTCAAAGGTCATGAATCCTTTGGGCCATCTTTTTTGCCAGCCCAGCTCAAAGGAATCAATGTATTCCGGTTCAAGCCCCGGATCTCCCTGAAAGCGGTTATTTTCATCTCTGTATGAAAGGAAAGGATCTAAATCTCTACCTCGTGGACGATTAACACGACGGGTATAACTCATCATCACCTGATTTTTCTCACTCAACTGTTTTGAAAAATGAAGAGATGGGAATAAATCAAAACGGTCGATATTGTAAAGCCCGGTAACTCCTTCAACACCTGTTTCTCTTTTGGTATATTCGCTGCGTAAACCCAATTGATAACCAAATCCATTGGATGTTTCATTATTTAAAATAGCATAAGCCGAATGAATATTTCTTGTAAAATCGGAAGTACTACTATATAAAGGATTATTTATCCAAACACCACCATCCAATTCTTCAAAAGTATATTCCTCTTCAGAGTTAGACAGGCGTGCTTGATAACCTAGTTCGATTTTCCCTTTTTTTGAAATCGGTTTTACATAATCCAATTGGATGCGATACTGTTTATTATCACTCAACTCTACAGAACGATTACTGTTTAGCTCGTTCGCCGTTTCATTCCATAATTGATCTGTTTCTGTTTCAATAGTAAAATCATCGCTATCGCCATCTCTACCCGAGTAATAAAACAAAAAATCCAGTTTCTGACCTTTATCATCAAATTTATGCTGGAAATTGAGATTCACATTATAATAATTAAAACTTCTGGTCATGTTATCGTTTGAAACATAAAACAGATTGGCATCGGCTGGAATAGTGAACTCATTGGTTTTAAATAATCCATTCATCCCAAAATCAAATGTTCCAAAGCGCCCACTAAGCCCCATTATTGTTTTATCCGAAAAGCTATATTCAACGCCAAAGCGCCCGCCAACACTTTTACGATTCATATTCCGGTTGCCAAAAGAATTTATGAATTCCGTGCCATCTTGATCGTAGGTCTCGCGCTCACTCGTCCGCTCCATTTTAAAATTGTCATCCCGAAAATCGAAACCGCCTGTAAAGCTCCATTTATTAGTACGATAGTTAAGCAAAATATTTGAACGGTACTTATCGTTAACACCCACACTCAGATTTGCTAATCCACTTAAACCCGGATCAACTTTCTTTTTCAAAATAACATTAATGATGCCTGCGGTTCCATCGGGATCGTATTTTGCTGATGGGTTTGTGATAATTTCAATATTTTCGATACTGTTGGCAGGAAGTTGTTGCAAAGCGTCACTTCCTTCTAAAATACTTGGCCGACCATTGATAAGCACCGTAAAATTACTACTCCCTCGCATGGTTACATTTCCTTCAATATCTACTTCAACCGAAGGGGTGTTTTCCAAGACATCGGCGGCTGTTCCACCCGCAGCAGTTGCATCTTGACTTACATTCACCACTTTTTTATCAATCTTATACTCGTAAGCTATTTTATCGGCAACAATTTCAACGCCTTCCAACATAACCAACGATTGAGATAAAAATCGTTTTCCTAAATCCATAAATGGTTTACGCGGAAATACACGTACACTATCAATTGTTACTTTATCATAACCAATAAAGTCAATCGTAACTTTATACTTTCCAAAGGGAACTTTATCAATAGAAAAATTACCTTTTAAATCCGAAATAGTACCTGACACCATTCGTCCATCACGCATTCTGAATATCACAATATTTGCATATTCAATAGCCTCATTTGTTTGCTTATCGAAAACGATTCCTGAGATTTTCCCTTCGCCAACAAATCCACCTTCATCCGGTCTTTTGCCTTGTTCGCCATCAGGGCGTTGTGCAAAAAGATTAAGGCCAATTAAAGAAAAAACAATAAAAAATAATAGTTGTTTCATTTTATACATATAAATTAAAAATCATTAGACAGTTTTTATCTTTATAACTTGCGGGTAAGAGCAATTATTTTTTGAATTTATGAAATTATAAATTAATGATGTAAACAGCACTTATATTTTTCCGCCAACTATAAACCGAAAGTTGCCAATTAAAGACCCTAAATGTGTAACTGTTGCTTTAGTGAAACCCTGAATTATGTATTTCGTACTTTTACAATGAACAAATATTTATAAATTAGCCTAATATCAATTATTGCACCCATGAATAAACAAAAACATCTGATAACATTTATTTTGTTGCTTTTACTTAGCACCTCGGTATTCTCAGGCAATAAGATGGAGTTTCATATTAATGAGCTAAAACGAACTGACCTCCCTGATACTACTCGAATCAAACATCTCAAATTTTTATTTTATGAGTTTGCAAAATACGAGGATGATGTGGCTCTTGAATATGGAAAAAAGATGATAGACTTCATCAAATCAAAATCCTTAAAAGTTGATGAAAAATTTGAATTTGATTATGGGAAAAGCTTAATTGACTTTGGACATTATAATGAAGGCTTTAAGTATGCAAGTGCTTTGCACCGAAAATATAAAAGCAAAAGCAATTATTCAAATATGCTTAAAGCAGAGGGTTTAAAGGCTAAAGGTTACTACAAAAAAGGATACATTTCAAAATCAATCTATCATTATAAAGAAATTGTCAGCTTGGCTGTAAGTTATAAATTCTATGATTATGCTGCCAACACACTTTATGAACTGGCTAATATTTATTCTGATATAGGTGAAAAGAAAGATGAATTTGAGAGCCTTTTAAAAGCTTTTGAATATTATGCAAAAAGTAAAGAAAAAAATATTGAACATCTTTTATATGTGCGACATCGGCTTGGAAGTATTTATCAGGAAAGAAAAAAATATCCCGAAGCCCTTGAGTCATTTAAGGATGCAAATAAAATTGCCCTTAGCATCAACGATACATCTTGGGTATTATTGAATAATATTAAAATTGCCAGAACCTATTTCAAAATGGGTGAAATTGATACTGCCCTGTCAATTTACAAGGAAATTATTCCTTTATGTATCATCATGAGAGATAGTAGTGCTTTGGCAAATTCCTATGGATACCTTGGCAGCATTTATTATGCAAAACATAAAACATCCGAGTCATTAAGCTATTATTCGAAAGCTATTGAAATAGCAAACAGACAAAATGATATTTATAATTTAGCCTGGCTTTATAAATCACTTAGCGAAATATATGAGAAAAGAAAGGACTATAAAGCAGCTTACGAATACCAAAGAAAACATATAAGCTACCAACAAAGTTTAATGGAAAGCGAGTATATTAAAAAAATTGGTCAAGCTAAGTTATTGTATGTTTCCGAAAAGAAAGAAAAAGAACTGGAAATCTTATCCGGAAGGCTTTACAAAAACCGCTTATGGACTTACGGGCTTGGTTTAGGCATTGTCTTATTTGTTGTTTTTGGAGGATTGATCTTTCATCAAAGTCGTCAAAAAAACTTTAGGCGAATTACAGAAATGAATCATAAAATTTCGGAGGTTACTCAAAAAAATCTCCGTCAACAAATGAATCCTCATTTTAT
>JAOZQX010000155.1 GCA_029931995.1 Bacteroidales bacterium | reverse complement strand
ATCCGCCGAAGCCTCCGCCTCCGCCTGAGAAATCAGAAAAGCCACCGCTATGACGACCACCGCCACCAAGCATGCTTCCTAAAATCAAAGCTGTCCAGATTCCTGAGCTACCCCTACGGCCACCCATGGTTTTGGAACCACGACCACGCGACATCAGCATGAAAAACAGAATAGCAAGGAATGGAACAAAAAGACCAAAGCCTTTATTTCCTGAACTTCTTTTCTTTAAATATTCGTTGCTGCTAAATTCTTTTTTGGCCAAGCCCATTAAAACACTTGTGCTTTTTTGGATGGCGGAATAATAATTGTTTTGCTTTAGGCTGGGAATCATTTCGTATTCCACAATTCGTTTAGCAATGGCATCGGGAATGATTCCGCCCAAACCATTGGCAACGGCAATATGTACTTCGCCCTTTGAAGCCCTGGTTTTAGGTTTTATCAGCATGACAATACCGTTCTCTTCCAGTTTACGGCCTACATCCCATTTTTCGCCTATCAAATCGGCAAACTCTGCTTTTGAATATCCATTCAAGCTCTTCACAATAACCACCACAATTTGGTTGGAGGTTTGATTATCAAATTGCACCAATGTGTTTTCCAGTGCGTTAATTTCCCGTTGATTTAGGGTGTTTGTAAAATCGGTGACCAATCGTGGGGGAGAGGGACGATTGGGGATATCGCTTTGAGCGACCATCAGCCCGCTTATCAGCATTGCTATAAGGACTAAAAATAAGTGTTTTGTTTTTTTCAATGTATTAATTTTTTCCAAATGAAATTTCGTCCGATAATTCGTTAATGTCATCCGAGTGGTGAGGAAAATGTTTTTTCAACAAACTTCCCGCTTTTTGGATGCCTTCGGCTAAACCTTCCGAGAAATTACCTGCCTCGAATTTTTCGCCCATCAGTTCTTTGACTTCGTCCCAGAAATTTTCAGGAACCGCTTGATTGATCCCCACATCGCCAATAATGGCGAACTTTTTTGAGCGAACGGCCAAGTAAAAAAGTACGCCATTCCGAAGCTCCGTTTTATGCATTTTTAATTTCTCAAACCAATGAGCTGACCGATCAAGCACGTCCTCCTCGCAATTGTTTTCAATATGCACTTTGATTTCACCTGAAGTATCCAACTCTGCATTCATAATCGCATGAATGATCTGCTTTTTTTGCTCCTTAGTGAAGAATCGCTTTGCTGATTTTTTTAACATGTTTCGAATTTTCGTTTATAATTCAATTCTATGCACAGGCATTAGAATTTAACTTCAGGCGCATTCTCTGCCCCGGCTTCGGCTTCGAAATAAGCTTTTTTCTCGAATCCGAAAATATTCGCATAAATATTCCGCGGAAATGTTTTGATAAAAGTGTTAAACAATTGTGTTGATTCGTTGAACTTGCGACGTGAATTAGCAATACGATTTTCCGTACCTTCTAATTGTGCCTGTAGTTCTAAAAAGTTTTGGTTGGCTTTTAATTCGGGGTAACGTTCAACCGTCACCAATAATTTACTCAATGATGATGACAGTCCTTGCTGTGCCTGTTGAAACTGCTGAATCATGGCAGGATTCAAATTGTCGGCCGAAACATTTACAGAAGTCGCTTTAGCTCGGGCTTCGATCACAGCCGTTAAGGTTTCTTTTTCGAAATCGGCATAGCCTTTCACCGTACTAACAAGATTTGGAATCAGGTCTAATCGGCGTTGATAGTCGGTGGTGACTTGCGCCCATTTTCCACTAATGTTTTCTTCGTAAGTAACAATGGTGTTATAGGTTCCTTTAACATTACTGTAAATAATAATGATAAGAACGGCAACAACGGCAATAATAATCCATGATTTTTTCATAATACTGTGTTTTTTGATCACCTAAAATACAATAAAAAGCAGGCGATTCTCAATTATAAATTAACAGCGACAACGTTTATTTATTGCCGCTGTTGATAAATTAAGCTATTTGATAATCTCTACACTTCTCTTTATGAAGTCGGTAAGGGCTTCACCTTTTAATAAGTTTTGAGATAAAAGAGCCAGGTCATAAACTTGTTTTACCAGCTTATCCTGATTGGCTTCATCTTCTTCTTCGAGTATTTGAGTGAAGATTGAATTATTGGCATTGCCTACTAAATTGAATTGTTCGGGCATATCTCCCATGAACATTCCGCCGCCACCGCCCATTTGCTGCATATCTTTCATGCGGCGCATAAACTCCGGACGAATGATGGTAAATGGCAAATCAGTTTCGCTTAAGTTTTCAAAAGAGAGCGTGAATGTTTTAGCATCGATAGTACGTTCGATCGTTGTTTTTAATTCCTCTTTTTGTTTGTCGTCTAATTTCGAAGGTTGATCATCTTCTTTCTTGATCAAATTCTCAATAGTGTCAGAATCTACTCTTTTAAAGAATGCATCGCCTCCAAGCTTTTGTTCAAAAGCATTGATGAAATGATTATCCAAAACACCGTCCATTAGTAGTACATCATAACCTCTTTCTTTAGCCGATTGGATAAAAGCATGTTGATCGTCTTTGTCGTTGGTATAGATGTAATTAAGTTTGTTTTCTTTGTCTTTTTGGTTTTCTTCAATGTGTTTTTTGTATTCTTCAGGAGTAAAATATTTACCATCCACATTTTTGAAGAGGTTGAATTTTTCAGCCCGTTCGTAGAACTTGGTTTCCGAAATCATTCCGTATTGAATAAATACTTTGATGTCGTCCCATTTTTGCTCAAAACTTTCGCGATCTTTTTTGAACAATTCTTCCAGTTTATCTGCTACTTTTCGCATGATATAACTCGAAATTTTCTTCACATTTGAATCACTTTGAAGATATGAACGACTAACATTTAGAGGGATGTCCGGTGAGTCGATTACTCCGTGTAGTAAAGTCAGGAATTCAGGAACAATACCTTCAACCGAGTCGGTTACAAAAACCTGATTGCTGTACAATTGAATTTTATCTTTTTGTACTTCCAAATTTTTCTTCACTTTAGGGAAATAAAGAATTCCGGTAAGATTGAACGGATAATCAACATTTAAATGAATATGGAATAAAGGTTCATCAAAAGTCATTGGGTATAACTCACGATAAAACTCTTTGTATTCCTCATCTTTACAATCGGCAGGCGCTTTTTTCCACAACGGATCAGTATTATTAATCATTCGTGGTTTTTCAACGTCAATGAATTTATCGTTGCCATCTTTGTCTTTTTCGCCCTCAACTTTTTCGCTTATTTTTTCCATTCCAAATTGGATTGGAACAGGTAAGAATTTGCTGTATTTTTTGAGTAAGGAAAGGATGCGTTGCTCATCTAAAAATTCTTTTGCATCGTCTTCGATATGCATGATGATCTCGGTTCCGCGATCTTTTTTATCAAGCTCAGTCAATGTATAATTCGGACTGCCATCACATTCCCATTTCATGGCTTTGGTGGCACCGCCTTTTTTATAGGTTTTGGTCAGCAATTCCACTTTTTCGGAAACCATAAATGAAGAATAAAACCCTAAACCGAAATGACCGATGATGTTATTACGTTCAGCCTCGCTTTTGGTTTTAAATTTCTTTACAAATTCTTCGGCGCTCGAAAACGCTATTTCATTAATGTATTTGTCAACCTCCTCAGCTGTCATTCCAATTCCACGATCTCTAATGGTAAGGGTTTTAGCTTTTTTATCGAGTATAACCTGAATGCTTAAGTCGCCCAGTTCATCCTTGAATTTTCCAAGCGATGCAAGGGTTTTCAACTTTTGAGTAGCATCTACAGCATTTGAGATAATTTCCCGTAGAAATATTTCGTGATCTGAGTATAAAAATTTCTTGATGATTGGAAAGATATTTTCCGTCTGTACATTGATTTTTCCTTTTTGCATTTTTCTTTCAATTTTATTAGAACAATTATGTTTATCAAAGAGAATGCCATCGGTTTTGAAGTGACAAAATGGCTGACAAATTCCATTTCCTATTTAGTTTAATTTGTATTTTTATGTGTTCATTTTCTTTGCTTGTCCAAAGAAAACGAACCAAAAGAAAAGACTCTTTTCCAAAGGTGTTTTTGTCTCACTAATAGTAAGACAAAATCAGATTAATTTTTTTGAATTTTTCTGTCGAAAAATATCGAAGCAAAAAATCAATCTTATACTGTTGGAAAAGTAAAAATGTTGAGCAATTAGCTTGGTCTAAAAAATTATTGAATGCTATGTATTATAAACCAATAAAGGGTTTTTAATTATTGAGTTTTGATATCTGAATGTGTTAATGCCCTTATGTCGTCTTAAAAGCGTAATTTTGTTTTAAACACAAATTTTGGATTGATGAGCGAGATAATAACAAATTTTATTGGGCAGATTAAGGATTCTTTTGAAAAGGGAACATTAGTGAAAATTACCTTAGCGAAGCCTCGCAGTAAAAGTGCCGATTTGAAAAATATTTACATTCGTCCGGTTGAGTTAAAGAAGGGCGTAGTGCTTTCATTTACGTATCGTTATCAAACCAAAGACGAAGTGAAAAATTACGAGCTTGAGG
>JAOZQX010000154.1:1694-4505 GCA_029931995.1 Bacteroidales bacterium | reverse complement strand
GAAAAAAGTACATTTTCGGCTGCCCGTCCTTGGTGGGTTGGGAGGAAATAGTCAAAGCCTAGAATTTCCTTGATTGCACTTTTAAGTTTATAATACGATGAGGCTCCGGCATAACTTTCGTCGCCCAGCATCATAGCCGACCATTGTTTGTCGCTCATGGCGCCGGTTCCTGAATCGGTCAACAAATCAATAAAAACCTGATTGCTTCGTAAATTAAATAAATTATATTTCGCTTCTTTTATCCAGTTGATTCGATCTTCTTTCGTGCTTTTTTTAATCGTCTCAATCATTTTTATTTTGTGTGATTCTGCAAATGGTAATTCCATAACATCAATTTTTAATGAATTAATAAAAAATAAATTGGGTGATTTACTCGGAGATACTAGAAGTGAAAAACATCACGTCTTTTGATATTAAGGAAATTTTGTTTCCGGTATATGTTAACAAGTGTTATCATAATTTTGAAATCAATTTCAGATCACAAAGATACAAAAAAATGTAGGATTGAATTTGACCTCAAAATTACTTAGCCCAATTAATATTGAAACTTCAAAGTGAATTAATATTAATTTTTCTGTTAAAAAATTCACAATATAAAGCTCGGCAAACATTTTAATTTTATACTTTTGCAAAATAATTGATAACAAGATTTTAAAATACACTTAAATATTGGTAAAGAGATGATTAAACATTTATCGGAAGTTGTAGATGCAGCAAAAAACAAAACAATTAGAAAAATAGCCGTGGCTGCTGCTGCCGACCAGCATGTTTTGGAAGCAGTACAAAATGCGCGTAACGAGAGTATTGTAGAACCGATTTTAATAGGTGACGAAAGGGCTATTCAGGCCATCGCCAAAAAAATAAAATTTGACTTAAGTGATATCCGCATTGTTAATGTTGAAGATGTGAAAGATGCTTCAGTTGAAGCCGTAAAATTAATTCGCAATGGAGAAGCTGAAATTCTAATGAAAGGATTGGTTAGTACCGGTATTTTATTGAAATGCGTTTTAGACAAAGAAGCAGGTTTACGCAAGGGTGCTACCTTGAGTCATGTTGCCATGTTCGAAACTCCATTCTATCATAAACTTTTAGGGGTAACAGATGCAGCAATGAATGTTTCGCCCGATTTGGAAAATAAAATTGCAATTATCATTAACGCAGTTGATGCTTTTCATAAACTGGGAAATCCCAATCCTAAAGTAGCTGTTGTAGGTTCGGTTGAAACGATAAATCCAAAAATGGAAGCTACTATGCATGCTGCAACCATTTCGATGATGAATTATCGGAAACAAATTAAAGGTTGTATTATTGATGGGCCTTTGGCTATTGATAATGCCGTTTCGAAAAAAGCAGCCGAATTAAAAAATATTACCAGCGATGTTGCCGGTGATGTAGATATTATTTTAGGTCCCAGTATTGATGGCGCAAATATTCTTTATAAAACCCTTAACTTCCTTGGTGGAGCTACAGCGGCAGCCGTTATTATGGGAGCAACGGTTCCAATTGTACTTACATCAAGAGCCGACTCTGAGAAAAGTAAATTTTTATCAATAGCTTTAGCAGCAGCAATTGGTTAATCAATTGTTTTCATTGGTATAAACAACATGGAAGAAATTCGAATTTTAGCAATTAATCCCGGGTCAACTTCAACAAAAATTGCGGTTTATCATAACGAAAATCCCATTTTCGTTAAAAATATTAAACACAGTTTAGATGAGCTTGAGCAATTTGAAAATGTTGCCGACCAACTTCCTTTTCGCAAAAAACTCATTATTGATGAGCTCAATGAGGCTGAAATTGATGAAACCCATGTTAAAGCTATTGTAGGTCGTGGTGGCTTAGTAAAACCTATTGAATCGGGTATTTATGAAGTAAATAAGGCCATGAAGCGTGATTTGCTAAATAGCCCTATGGGCGAACACGCCAGTAATCTTGGAGGCTTAATTGCCGATGAAATTGCAAATTCGCTTCCTAATGCAACAGCATTTATTACCAACCCTGTTGTTGTTGATGAGCTTGATGATTTAGCCAGAATTTCCGGTCATCCAAATTTTAAAAGGGTGTCAATTTTTCATGCACTAAATCAAAAAGCTGTTGCTCGCGAACACGCCAAGCATACGCTGAAAAAATACGAAGATCTCAATTTAATCGTGGTTCATCTCGGAGGAGGAATTACTGTTGGTGCTCATAAACGAGGTCGTGTTGTAGATGTAAATCAGGGTTTGGATGGTGAAGGTCCATTTTCTCCTGAACGCACCGGAACTTTACCGGTTGGAGAATTAGTTAAACTTTGTTTCAGCGGAAAATACACCCAAAAAGAAATCAAAAAAATGATTACTGGACAGGGAGGTTTGGTAGCTTATTTGGGGACTAATAATGCCTATGAAGTTGAGCAGCGCATGAAAGGTGGTGATAAAGATGCTGAATTAATTTACTCCGCTATGGCTTATCAGGTATCTAAAGAAATTGGAGCTATGACAGCTGTGCTTGCCGGCGATGTAGATGGAATTTTAATTACCGGAGGTATTGCTCACGACCGTTGGTTTGTTGAACAAATTGTGAAACGTGTGGAACGTTTTGGGCCGGTTCATGTTTACCCCGGTGAAGATGAAATGAAAGCTTTAGCCATGAATGCACTCCGAGTACTCAGGGGAGAATTGACACCAAAAATTTATGAATAAAAGCGCAGTGTGTTTTTAGTTTCCTGTTTTAACGATCCATCCCGAAGGATTCATTAAAGATTTTCCTTTCCAAATTTCAAAATGCAATTCAGTTTTAGCGCTGGAATTATCTGTATAAATTGATCCAATT
>JAOZQX010000154.1:0-1684 GCA_029931995.1 Bacteroidales bacterium | reverse complement strand
TAACAAAAACCTCAGCCAGGTTGGAATACACGGTAAAATATTCTCCATGGCGAATAATAACTGCTTTATTATTATTGGTAATTGTTCTCACGCTAATAATAGTTCCATCAAAAATAGCACGAGCTTTTTCGCCGCTATTAGTTAAAATATCAATCCCATTATTTCGTGTTTTCACTCTCTTTAAAACAGGATGATTGTGTTCTCCAAAGGTACTTGAAATCACCCCTTTGGCCGATGGCCATGGCAAACTACCTTTGTTAGAATAAAAATTACTGGAAACTATATGCTCATCCGGAGTCATGGCAATAGAGGCCGCTCTTTTTTCAGCATTTTTCTTTTCGGCAGCTAATTTAATTTCTTCGGTAATTATATTTTCAATGGCTTTATTTAATTGGTTGGCTTTTCTGCGTTTGGTTCGTAAACTTGCACGCAAATCTTTCTCCTTTTTCGAAAGATTATTAATTGTTATTTGCTCTTGAGATTTTTCTCTGCCTAATTGCTGAACTTCATTTTTCTGTCCGGCCATTAACAATTGTTTGTTTTCTTTTTGTATTTCAAGCTCATCAATTGTACTATTTAAAGTGTCCTTGGTTTGCTCAATAAGTATTGCTTGATTTTTACGATAAGAGCTATAATACTGAAGATATTTTAGCCGCTGGTAGGCCTGATTAAAATTTTCGGCCGAAAAAATAAACATCAACCGATCTGAAGAATTTTTGTTTTTATAGGCATAATAAACCATTTTTCCATATTCTTCTTTCAATTGTTTTAGCTCTTCATTTAATCGCTTTATGTCTCCAGTATTTTTTTCAATAGAATAATTCAATTCAACAATTTCGGCTCCAATGGCAACAATTAATCTCTCACGCTGCTCAATCTTCTTATTTAACAGGAGTAATTCTTCTAAGGAATTGGACTTATTTTGGCGAGTAGTTCGCAATAAATCGTTCGTGTAACTAATTTCCTTTTCCAAACGCTGAACGTCGGCTTTAAGTTTTGTTTTTGAGTTTTGGGCATACATTTCCCCTGTACACAAAAGCAAAAGAACCAAACAGATTCTTAAAAACGATATGAAATATTGCCTAATTATTAAATGCATAAAACACCCGATTAATTTAAACGGGATACTGATTTATATTTTTTGGGCACTTTGAACGGAAAATTAACCTTTTCATTAACATCAATTCTTGAATAGTCAATTTGTACATCATTTTTGTTTTCAGCTTGGTGGTTATAATTAATGTTTTTTGGAATTTATTGCGTATTTATTTTTATATACTCATTATTATTCATCTGAAGCTTTTTGTTTTCTTGTCCTAATTCTTTTAGGGTAATTTGAGATATTTTGAAGTTTTCGGGGTTTAACCATATATTTTGAATAAATACATTTGGCTTTGCTTCATGCTTTCGTATGTATTTTTTAAGCTTGTTTCTTGAAGTTGTGGCAAGCTTGTAATCCTTATTATCAACCGTGGCTCGAAATCTAGTGATCTCGTAATGGCTAAAATCATTACCAATAATTAAACCTTGCAGTACATTAAAATCAAGATTCGTATCAAAAAACTCATTCAGATATTTATAGTCGCCTTTAAAAAATGTTTTATTCATCCGGTTAATAAATTTTACCGAATCGTTTGTGATAAGCATTCGAGCTGCCTCAATCCCTAATAGTGGAGAAAAACTA
>JAOZQX010000153.1 GCA_029931995.1 Bacteroidales bacterium | reverse complement strand
GAAGCTCTTGCATTTATTTTCCAAAAGAGAGATTTAGAGCTGCTAGGAATTAAAGAAAATAATCCTAAAAAAGAACATATGATGGCTTTGGCAAACTTTTGGTCGAGCTATGAGATTATGGGTGTTTCCTTAGTGGATATGGATGTTTGGAAATGGTTGTATGCTAATCCGAATGCTACAAAAGCTGAATTAAAAGAGGCTGTGATGACTATTGCAAAAGATGTTTGGAATAAATATTTTGCCGATGTTTTTGGGTCTCAAGATGAAACTATACTGGCTATTTATTCACATATGATCGATAACCCTCTTTATCTTTCTGCTTACCCTATGGGGCATGTAATTGATTTTCAGATTGAGCAACAGCTTGTTGGTAAAGATTTTGCTGACGAAGTATTCAGGATTTATACTCAAGGTGTTGTTGTTCCTCAATTTTGGATGAAGAATGCTGTTGGAAATGAAATTTCTACTGAGCCATTAATTGAAGCAACTAAGAAAGCTTTGGATATTGTAAAATAAAGTGATATAAGTGATGAAAAAAGCCCCTTCATTTTTGATGAGGGGGCTTTTTTTTATTTGTTTCTAAACATATCCGAAACATTATTTAAATCTCCATCCGTTTCAGCCGGTTGCAGATTTAAAATGTTTGCGATTAAACTATACAAATCAATATTGTTAAACGTAGGATGGATGTGGTTGTTCTTAAACGCAGGTCCAATCCCATAAAAAATGGCGTGCATATCCTTATTATCATTATCGTACCCATGTGCACCTTTGTAGTTAAAGTTGCGTCTTTTCCAATGTAAACTCCAAGCACTATCTGAGGCCAAAACAAAGTCGAGTGTTCGCAGATTGTTCCCATAATGGAGTCGTTCAGGCAATTCTCCATGCTTCCATATTTTGAGGTGTGGTACTTTAGATAAAATGGTATATGTGGTGTCTTTAAACTCAGTTTTTATATCCATATTGTAAGTTGGATTACTCCCTTGTACTTCATTAACCCATTCTTCCTGAATATAATCCTTGATAACAATATTTCTTTCATCTGAAATATTTCCCATACCGTGATCTGAAGTGAAAATTAAATTTATTTCGTTGGCTATTGGTAAGGACGAAATTTTTTGAGCAAAAACGCCTACTAAACTATCCAAGTAATTTATTTTTCTTTCAGTTTCGCTGGCATTCGATCCATAAGCATGACCAACATCATCCGGTTCATTCATATACCACATGATTAAATGTGGGCGTTCTTCTTCAGGTAATTGTAGCCATGCTATTACACTGTCAATCCTTTGTTCAAAAGGAAAATTGTGATCGTATTTTTTCCAGTATTTTGGTTGTATATCTTGAATCTTTGTTTCGGTACCAACCCAAAAATATGAAGCAGAAGTTAAACCTTGTTTTTCGGCCGTAACCCAAATAGGTTCTCCTCCATAAAATTCAGGATTTGCAACAGCATCACGATTTCCGATTGAATAATGTTTGTCTAAGTCAGGGTCGTAAAAACTATTTTGAACAATACCATGATTGTCGGGGTAAAGCCCGGTGGCCATACTATAATGGTTTGGAAATGTTTTTGTAGGGAAACATGGTTTTAAAGATTTAGCTTTTACCCCATATTTTGCTATTGAATCTAAATTCGGCGTGTCGTACATATCAGGGTAATCCCAGCGAAATGCATCCATCGAAAGGACGATAACATAGGGCTTTTCTTTTTCTTTTTCTTTGTAAAAGTTGTAAACACCAAAGACTAAAACAAGTATTACAAGGATAAGTGATATTAGTATTCCAGTTTTTTTCATAGCCATGTATTTAAGTGAAAGAAGCCGCATCTTTGAGGATGCGGCTTCAAAATTATGATAATTTTTTGATTTTAGTATTTACCAAAAATATATCTAAGTCCAACTTGCATTTGCCATCTTGATGATCTGTAACCTGAATCATCAATATTCCAAATTTGTTCTCTTTCAGGACCATCTGTGTAAGAGAAAGTAGGAGTGGTTCCGTCAGCAGCAAAACCTTCAAAATCAAGAAGAGTATAAGAATCATAAGATACATAACGACGAACTCCCCATTCTTTGTTTAGGAAGTTTGCAACATTAAATATATCCAATGATAATTGGAAAGTATGTTTTTCACCACCAGCATTGATATAGAAATTAGTTGCAACTCTTAAATCGAAAATACTTTCGAAAGGAAGTCTTGCACCATTTCTTTCAGCATAATCACCTTTACGTGTCTTAAGATAAGGGTCATTATCTATAAATCCTTCAAGATTAGTCCACTGTTCTGCAGGTGAAATTCCATCTGCTTCAACCAGTACAACATCACTACTGCTTCCAGGTACAAAAATCAAACTGTAGTCATAACTATCTTCATCATTAAATTCATCTGTATGACCATAAACATACGAAAATCTATCTCCTGACTCTCCGCTATAGAATAAACTAGCATCGATTCCAAATTTATCAGAGAAATCTTTTTTGTAAGAAAGAAAACCAACAATTCTGTGACCTAGATCAAATTGAGAATAAGATAAATCAAGATCATTACGGCCTCTTACGTTCGCAACATATCTCCATTGAGATGAGTTTTGAGAAGATAAACCATCATTCATAGATTTAGCTGATCCGTAAGTATAAGCAAGGCTCGATTTTAATCCATTTCTAAAGTTTTTGGACAATTGACCCGTGATGGTAAATGTATAACCCTTATTAGTGTTATCACCTAACATAATGCGAGTATAACGTGAATCAACTGCATCACCAGTATTTATTGGACGGTTATCAGCACCGGTCATAAATGTAGTTGGTTTCTGAAGATTTACATTATAATAAATAACATTGTTTAATGTTTTAGTATAGATTGCTTCAACAGTACCAAGTAAATCCCAAGGTAGTTTATGATCAACCGCTAAACTTGCTCTAAGTACTTGTGGAAATTTGAAATCTTCAACAAATAAATCCATTTGTCCTGAAGGGACAGCATCAGCAGCACCAAAATCAGTAGCTACAAATTGATTGTACGGATCAGGTCTGAAGAAAATATCATCACCCCACGAACTTCTGTGATAAACACCACCAACAGTTAAGCCATTGTTAGTATAACTACCACCTGGCCATACAAGAGGTAAGCGACTGGTAAATACACCAAGACCACCACGTAATTGAATGGTTTTATCTCCTTTAACATCATAGTTGAAACCGATTCTTGGAGAAAGCATGATTTGGTTTTTTGGCATTTTACCTGAGGTTGCACCTTTCATATCCCAACCGGCTACGTTTAGCATATACTGAGTAGTAGAACTCCATAGTGGTACTTCTCCTGGGTCATCAGCAAAAATTGGAATATCAAAACGAATACCAGCAGTAACTTTCAGGTCTTCGTTAACTTGCCATTCGTCTTGGAAATAAGCTCCAATTTGAGTCATGCCAAAATCAGCAGCAGCTGCCGAACCATCACCAGGAATATTATCAACAAGAGAGTAACCTCTTTCAAATTGATATGCAGGAGTGGTTTCATTGTTCATGAAATCATCCAAGCTATTGTATTTATATTCACCAAAAGCTTTTCTCATAAACAAGTTGTAAGTCGATGACATCTCAACATTTGCACCAATCGTAAATGTATGATCTCCTTTGTAAATGTTGAAATTATCAGTTATAGTAAATACATTTTGATTTAAGCCATTAGCCGTAGAGTAAGGTTCAGAGCCAAATTCGATATTACCACTACCATCTCTAATTCTTAGATGTGGGAAATCTTGTCCCAATGGATCACGGTCGTCTCTAACAGTTGTATAACCTACAATAAGGTTGTTTGAATAATTTCCCCATTGGCTTTTTAATTCTAAAGCAGTTGAATTAGTAACACTTGGGAAATACTCACTTTCATTTAAGAAATTGAGTGTTCTGTTACTTGAACGAGCTGCACGAATGGCTTCATTATTGGCATAACTATGACGCAAAGTTAATTTGTGAGTTTTGCTAATATTCCAGTCAAAACGAGCTAAGAATTTCTCAGCATCTAATTTGCGAACATTGTTTAAAAATCCTCCCGGATCATAATTGTAATCGTTATTTAATTTTGCAATTAAAGCATTAATGTCATTCATATCAGAATCTCCTTCATAATTCTCAAACAAGAAAGGTTGAGGAGTTTCTTCTCTTTGAACTTCAGCATTGAGAAAGAAGAATAATTTGTCTTTAACAATATGTCCACCAACGCTTACACCATAAGTTTTTGATGAGAAGTCATCAAGTTTAGTTCTGGTTGGGTTCTCATTGTCTTTTACAACTTCCCAAGGAGTTTTACCTGCAAAACTTTCGTTGCGGAATAAGTAGTATGCACTTCCATAAAAGTCGTTTCTACCACGTTTTGTTACCGCATTGATACTTGCACCGGCAAACCCACTTTGTCGTACATCGTAATGTGCTATTGAAATTTGGATTTGTTCAATCGCATCCATACTAATAGTTTTGCCATCAGTTTGTCCACCATTGGTTCCTGAAGCA
>JAOZQX010000152.1:1086-4541 GCA_029931995.1 Bacteroidales bacterium | reverse complement strand
CAAGTGGAATAGCTGCTTACTTTAATATCGATCCGATTTGGGTACGATTAATATTTGTAATCTCAATTTTCACTACGCTGGGTGCATTCATTTATTTAATTCTTTGGGTTGCATTACCCGAGGCATTAACCGCAGCTGAAAAATTGGAGATGAAAGGAGAGAAAGTAACCATTTCCAATATCGAGAAATCGGTTAAAGAAGAATTTGAAAATATCAAAGAACGTTTAAGTGACTTGGGTGATCAAGCCAAAAAGACTTACGAAAAAACAAGTCCGCAAGCTAAGAATGTATTTGAGAGTTTACTTGAAGTATTTGTTACAATATTCAGAATTTTCTTTAAAGGATTATTGATTTTTCTAGGTGTTTTATTCTTACTCATTGGTTTTTCATTTGTTATTGGTTTTGTTGGAGGAATCTTTGGATTTGGTGGACTCATGATTCATGATGACGGATTTACAGTTCTTCCATTAGCCGAATTAACAAATATTTTCTTTAGTGCAACAGGTAATGTGGGATTATTTAAAGTGGGATTATTCTTACTACTTGTAGTTCCTGTACTGATGTTAATTTATCATGGAATTCGTTTAATCATTGGATTCGATCGCATTAAACAATTGGGCACTACAGCATTTATTTTATGGATGATGGGACTAGTATTCACTATTGTATTCGCTTTTAAATTCTTTCAGAATTTCAAATACGAGGTTATGGATACTGAGAAATTACAGATCGAACAACCAACATCAGACTTCCTATATCTGAATCTTAAAGAATTAAATGGATCAAATCGTTTGGAGTATGATGAGATAATTGAAATTGATGATGTGGAGATTGCGATTACAGGTGATACTTATTATATGAATCAAACTCGTTTAGAAGTTGTAGAAAGCCATACGGATAAAATTGAACTAATGCGTTATGCGTCGGCTCGGGGAAGAACAGGAAAAGATGCGAAACGTAAAGCTGAAGAAATTTCTTACTATTATGAGCAGGAAAATAATGTATTCAATTTTGATTTATTCTTTGGTGTTCCAAAGGATACTCCGTGGTCTGAACATGAGCTAGATCTTGAACTAAGAATTCCTGTTGGAACCAAAATAAAGTTGGACAGAGGCATGTATCAACTATTAAGAAACAGACATTCAGGATATTACAAATATTGGTCGGATGATGTTTATTTAATGACTGAGAATGGCTTAGAAGCAATTGATGACGAAGAATTAAAAGAAATTGGCAAAACTGAAATTAAGAAACTCAGAGTTAAAAGAAAGAAAGAATCAAGTCAGTTATCTAAACTTAATTCGATAGTTGTTAATTTTTTGAATATTTACTCAAGATAATATCAACATGGAAAGTTTAATCAAAAGCCATCAACTGTTTTCACAAAAAGAAGCAAAAACTATAGCTGGAAAAATTATTCAATTCCCCTTGGTCAGGATTATTATTGCTTTAGCATTTTTAATTGTAGTGTTACTATTACATAATTTAGCCTACGACAAATTCATCTTTAATCTTAGTGATGATGTAGGTTATTATGTTCGTAAAATTGAAACAATTCTTAACATCGTTTTACTATTTCTTGTTTATAGATTATACGTAAAATTCATTGAACAAAGAAGAGCCTTCGAGATATCGGGCAAAAAGGCAATAAGTGAGATTGGGATGGGTTTTTTATTAGGTGGCGGATTAATAATTTTCCTCGTTTCAATGCTGTATTTTTTTGGTTTTTACGAAATTCAAGGGACAAATTCTCCGGAAATATTATTAAGCAAGGTATTCCGTTATTCAATAGGTTCTTTAATTGAAGAATTCATATTTACAATTATTATTTTCCGCTTATTTGAAGAATTTATTGGCAGTTTACCAGCTCTTATTTTAAGTTCCCTATTTTTTGGATTTGCACATTACTTTAATGATAATGCAAGCGTTTGGTCATCTATAGCCATTGCACTAAGCAATCCACTTATTTTAGCTCCATTTATATTAACGCGTAGGATTTGGATGCCATGGGCTTTACATTTTAGTTGGAATTATTTTCAAACTGGTGTTTTCAATATGCCCAATTCAGGTCAAGTACAAGGCGGCTTCTTACAATCAACCGTTAACGGCCCAGAATGGTTAACCGGAGGGTTCTTCGGAATCGAAGCTAGTTATGTCGCTGTAGCCTTAAACTTTATTCTCGGCTTACTAATCTTGTATATCGCAATTAAGAATGGACAATGGTTAAAACCACGTTGGATGAGAAATTAAGATTTCCCTTTTCATACCTTATCCCTGATATCTTACGATATTTGGGAACAGAAGCGGTAGAGTTTTTCTATCGCTTCTTTATTTTGTGAGAATTGACAAATTTTCTCATTCTTATCTTCAAAATATTTACCACTAAAGCTCTGTGCCTCCACACTACTAGCTAACCAAATAGGTGTTTCTGCTCCTTTTTCGGGCAGCTCATATCCCCCATATCCTAGATTATTACTCAACTTTGAATTTACATCGCCCGGATGGCAAGCATTTACTTTTATTCCATCTTCTTTTAATTTATCAGCAAAAGCAACAGTTAGCATTCGATTGGCTTGTTTACTTTGACGATAAGCTTTATCATTATTATAATTTCGTATATCAAACATTAAATCATACATATTCAAATCTCCGGCCCAATAACTGGCAACATTCACAATGCGGGCATCATCAATATCCTTCATGAATTTACTCATATAGTGCATCATCCAAAAATAACCCATAACATTGGTTGCAAATTGAACCTCAATTCCATCTGAGGTCATTAAACGCTCACGCGGAGTTGTAGCAGCATTATTTACCAACACATGTAAATCTCCCTCCCATCGATTGGCTAATTCTTGAACGGAACTTTTTCTGGAAAGATCAACAACTTCGTACCAAACTCGAGCATTGGGATATAAAACCATGATTGTTGCAACTGCTTCTTCCAGACGTCTTTCACTTCTACCTGCTAATATCACCTCATATCCCTTTGCCACCAAACCTTTTGCTATGGCAAAACCTATTGCTCCATATGCTCCGGTAACAATTGCTATCTTAGAATTATTATTAGTAGTCATAACTAAAGTATGAGCATTTTAATTTAAAGATAATGAAGCTTTAAGTCTTAAGTCAATTATTGTTAACAACTTATAAAAAGTATATGCCTAAAGTGAACTAAAGTTTGAAGTACCTAGAGTTAAAAAAACAAATTATGTATTTCATTATTTTAAACTTTAGGCATTTCAGGCATTCATAAATTAGGCACTCATTTTTGCTTATTTAGAATAATTTTAATTAATTTTGCAGTAAATTGCATACCCATGAAAACATTTGATTCTTCTCGTATAAAAACATTCAAGATTAATAGAAAAGAAATTCTCAATGATTTCCGAATTGCTCATATCAGTCGGCAATTAAGTTTATTGGGGCGCAGAGAAGTGTTAACAGGTAAA
>JAOZQX010000152.1:0-1076 GCA_029931995.1 Bacteroidales bacterium | reverse complement strand
GGAATTTTTGGAGATGGAAAAGAAATTCCACAACTTGCAATGGCCAAAGTTTTTAGAGAAGGTGATTGGCGTTCGGGCTACTATCGCGATCAAACCTTAATGTTTGCCACCGGAATGATGAAGTATGAGGAATTTTTTGCCCAGCTTTACGGAGATACTGATATCGATTTTAATCAGGGAACAGCAGGACGGCTCATGAATAATCACTTCGCCACCCGAACTCTTGACAAGAATGGAAAGTGGCTGGAACAAATTAAACTTAAAAATTCTGCTGCCGACTCCTCCCCTACGGCCAGTCAAATGCCACGACTTTTAGGATTGGCTCAGGCGTCGAAAGTATATAGAAATCTCAAAGGATTCAAGGATTCAAAAAAATTCTCCAAAAACGGTAATGAAGTTGCCTTCGGAACCATTGGTGATGCCAGTACTTCGGAAGGGCATTTTTTTGAGACTATAAATGCCGCTGGAGTTTTGCAAGTTCCGATGGCTATTTCAGTTTGGGACGATGGATGGGGAATTTCGGTACCCAACAAATTCCAGACTACAAAACAAAATATTTCGGAAATTTTAAAAGGTTTTAAAAAAAACAAAAAAGGAGATGGTTATTTAATATATAAGGCCAAAGGTTGGGATTACCCTGCGCTTGTTGAAATGTACAAAAAAGGCATAGAAATTTGCCGTGAAAATCACATTCCGGTACTCTTCCACATTACCGAGCTTACACAACCACAGGGTCACTCCACTTCGGGTTCGCATGAGCGATACAAAACCAAAGAACAATTAGAGTGGGAAAAGCAACACGATGGTTTGCTTAAAATGAGAAAATGGATTATAACTAAAAAGATTGCAACAAAAAAAGAGTTAGAGCAAATTGAGAACGAAGCAATAAAGTCAGCAAAAGAAGCAAAGAAAACTGCTTGGCAAAACTTCCAAAACCCGATAAAGAAAAAGCGTGATGAGTTTTTGAAAATGGTGGATGTTACCACCTGCAATTGCGCAAAAACAGAAAAAATCGAACAAATTAAAAAGGAGCTTGCTCAAATTGGCGAACCCATCCGTAAAGATATTGTTTCATC
>JAOZQX010000151.1 GCA_029931995.1 Bacteroidales bacterium | reverse complement strand
TCTTTTTGTATTAAAGCCACTCTATCGCACAAACTAGCTTCATCCATATAAGGTGTGGAAACCAAAATGGTGATTCCTTTATCTTTTAAATCGGATAACATTTCCCAAAATTCCTTACGTGAAACGGAGTCAACTCCTGTGGTAGGTTCATCCAAAAAAAGGATTTTGGGCTTATGGATTAAGGCACAAGAGAGTGCTAGTTTTTGTTTCATCCCGCCTGAGAGCGCTCTTGCCCTACGCTTTTTAAAACCTTCAATTTGAGAATAAATGGGTTTTATTAAATCATAATTTTCTTCGATGCTGGTGCCAAAAATGGTTGCAAAAAACTGTAGGTTTTCTTCAACGGTTAAATCCTGATAAAGTGAGAAACGACCGGGCATATATCCCACTTCTTTCCTTATCTGACGATAGTTGCTAATCACATCCAATCCATCCAGCGTAATGCTTCCACTATCGGGCAACAACAAGGTTGTGAACAATCGGAAAAGACTTGTTTTTCCTGCACCGTCAGGACCGATTAAACCAAACAATTCCCCTTTCTCAACTGAGAAATTAATATCATTTAATGCAATGGTATCATTAAACGATTTGTTAATATGTTCGACGTTTACAAAAGCCATTTTACTTGCTGATTAACATTTCTCCGGGCATGCCTATTTTTAAGCGGCCATCGTTTTTTACTTTTACTTTAACGGCATAAACTAGCTTTACTCGTTCTTCCTTGGTTTGAATGATTTTTGGAGTAAACTCAGCCTGATTGGAAACCCAACTGATGATGCCTTGAGTTTCGTAATTTTCAGTTTTCGATTCGTCAATCAAAACTTTTACCTTTTGTCCAATTTTTATTTTACTTAATTGCGCACCCGAAATGTAAACTCGTAGTTCGAGTACATCCAAATTGGCAATTTTATATAAGGGTTTTCCGGTAGTAACAAATTCACTCTCACTAACATATTTTTCAAGAACAGTGCCGTTTATCGGATTCTCAATTTTACATTTTGATATTTGCTCATCGATGATTTTAGCTTTCCACTCTAAACTTTTTATTTCATTTAAAACACTTTTGTTTTGAGTTTCGATGGAAGCGATTTGTTTATCCGTTACATTAATCTTTCCATTGATATCGTCAACTTGCTTTTGTGTAGCTGCGCCTTCTTTTAATAATTCCTGCAATCGCTTTTGATCTTTTAAAAGTGTTGTTTTCTGTTCTTTGTACACATCAATTTGTGATAAAATATTTGATATTTTTGAGCCTACAGCCGCTTTACTGGCCAATAACTGCTGTTTCTGGAGATACAGATTTAAGGTGTCTACAACTCCTACCCTTTCGTTTACCTGATAGGTTTGACCTTCCTTAATTGTGAACGAAATAAGTTTACCCGTTGTTTCGGATGAGATTATGGTTTCGATGGCTTCGAAATTGCCATAAGCATCTGATTCAGTTTCAGCGCTGCAAGCACTTAGTAAAGCAATCAGGACTAGTGTTGATAGAATATTTTTCATGTCTTATTGAATTAAAAATTATAATTGACCAAGGTTATATTTGAGATTAAGTTTAGCAAGTGCTAACTGAATTTTATGATATTCGAAATTTAATTTCGATTGTGTTTCTTTATTGAGCTCAGTTAAATAATCAGCAGAAGTTAAGCTACCTTTTTTCAATTGTGATTCGGCAGTAGCTCGGATGTTTGTTCGTAGTTCAATAATTTTTGTATCCTGTTTTAGGAACTCCTCCAGTTTACGAACATTGGAAGTGCTTTGTTTGTTTTTAATCCGAATGTTATGCTCAAAGCTTTCTTGTCGGGTTTTAATGATCTCTGAATTTATGTTTAGCAAACTTTTGTCCGAATTTTTTTTTCCCCAGTCCCATAAGTTCCAACTTAAATTAATTCCAACTTTATAAAAGGGATCAAAGTCGTTCGAGAGCATATTTAGAGCCGGACGTCCATATCCCAATTGTCCGCTCCCACTGATCATGGGTGATTTTGAAGCTTCGATTTGCGCCATGTTTGCTTCCAGTTTTAAACGGCTTAATTCAAATCCTTTTATTTCGGGGCGTTTAATTTCAATATTATCGGGCATTAGTGTAATCTCATCGTAATCAAATTTTTGATTGGTATTTATTTCTTTCCCGATGTATTCGCTAAGCATTTGCAAAACCGCTATACGATTGTGGCTTAATTCGGTTAGCTGCTGATCGATAGAGATCACCTCGGCTTCTAATACATTCACGTCGCTACTCAATGCCATTCCTTGCTTAACAACTTCCTTGAGTGTTTTAATATTATTGAGAAGGTTTTCCTTTCCTAATGCTAAAATCCGTAATTGTTTCTCGAGAAGCATATTATTGAAGAACAATTGATTTACCTGATCTTTAATTTTATAGAGTTCAGCTTTCAGGTTTTGTTCTTTTAGTTCAGTATCCAAACGTTCAACTTTTTTTTGTTCGCGGCTTACTCCCCCATCCCATATCAATTGTTGGATGTTCAAATTTGCTCTGTACTGATCTTTTGAAATATCGGGAACTTGCATTCCCATCATGCTTGCCGTTGCCTCGTCAATAGATAATTCAGTTACATCCGACTGGTAGCTGGCTTGAAGAATCAAATTTACAGTAGGAAGAAATTTTTTCTCTAATTGACTAAGTCGGTTCTCCTCGTATTTTTTCAGTAGATCTTTCTGCTGAATCAGTGGATAATTGTTTGTTGCTAAATCATAGCAATCGGTTAAATGCAAAACATCCTGAGATTTACTCTGCAATATTATAAATAGTAGAAATAGTAGAATTGTTAGCTTTTTCATATTAAGATACTTTTATGGCTTTAAGTATAAATTCAGCCGTTTGGGTTTTTCGTTCTTCAATAAAGTCGTCGTAGGCTTTTTGGTCATTAAAAAACATTGCACGTTGCATTAAAGGTCGGGCTGCAATTGGGAAAATGCATAATGATAAAAGGTTGATAAAGAAATGCTGCGGTGATACGATGTTGATTGTATTATTTTGCAATTCTTTTTGGATCGTAGTGAATATTAAATCTATTCTTATCCCTGATTTCATCATTACATTAAATAACCCATCAGGATTCCTGTTAATCTCGTGCAACATAAATGCAGGGATAAAAGGATTCTCGCTAAGCAAGCTTATATAATCGCTTACTACTTTTCTGATTTTATCAAAGAAATTATCATCAGACAAAAATGTTTCCTCAACCTTTGGTAGAAAATGAAACATGGTTTCTTCTATGACGACATTAAAAAGTTTGTCTTTACTCCTGAAATAATAATGCAGTAATGCTTTATTTATTTTAGCTTTATCCGCTATAGCCTGCATTTTAGCTCCATCTTTACCTTTTTCGATAAACACTGCTTTTGCGGCTTCCAGAATTTTAGCTTCTGTATTTTTCTCTTTCATCATTATTAGAATTAATTAACCAAATGGTTAAACCGATTGGACAAAAATAAATATATTTTTTAAAAAAGAAAGGTTTTTTTGCATTTTTTTAAAAAAGAATATTTTCAAATGGAGATGGAATACTAGTAAAATAGATTATCAAATTAATGATTATCAAGGTATAGCATTAATATACCCATGAGTAAAAAAATAAAAATAAAGTGATTACTGGAATGAAAATCAAGAATGTATTCTGCAAGAATCTTACTTAATAAAATTTTCAAAGAGGAATTCGGCAATTTTAATGGAATTTGTGGCGGCTCCTCTACGTAGATTATTGGCTGTAATCCACCTATTAAGAGAATTTTTGTTTGAATAATCGCGGCGAATACGGCCAACTAAAACTTCATCCTTATCTTCAACTAATGAGGGCATAGGATATTTGTTTTTAAATGGATCATCCAATACTTTGATACCTTCGGCTTTGCTTAGTAATTGTTTAACCTTGCTCAACACAAAATCGTTCTCAAACTCAATATTCACCGACTCCGAATGTCCAACTATAACAGGAACTCTAACACATGTGGCAGTAAGATTCATATTTGAATCATTAAGTATTTTTTTAATCTCTCCCATCAATCTTAATTCATCTTTTGTATATCCGTTTACGTTGAACTCGTCAACCTGAGGAATACAATTATTATGAATAGCATGCGGAAATACTTTCTTAGCTGCAATATCTTTCTGCTCATCCTCAAGCTGATCAAGCGCATCCCGCCCTGCCCCACTCACTGTTTGATACGTGGAAACCACTATGCGTTTAATTTTAAAATAATAATGCAGAGGAGCTAAAGCTATTACCAGTTGAATGCTTGTACAGTTTGGACTGGCAATTATAAAATCCTCCTTTGTTAATTGAGCAGCATTGATCTCAGGAATAATAAGTTTTACATTCTCTTCCATCCGCCAAACTGGCGAATTATCAATAATATAGCAAGAATGCTTAGCAAATTTTTCGGCCCACTGCAATGAAATTTCAGGATCGCCGGTAAAAAAAGCAATGCTGGGTTTTAATTTATAGGCTTGTTCGATGCTAATCGTTTCAACTTCCTGAGAGTTAAATTTTATTTTTTGAACATCTGTTTGTTCAGAGGCAACAGGAATGAGTTGACTAAATGGGAAGTTT
>JAOZQX010000150.1 GCA_029931995.1 Bacteroidales bacterium | reverse complement strand
TAATGGGCATCATCACATCCAAAATACAAATACTATATTTTTCTTTTTGAAATTTAGCAAAGGCTTCTTCCCCATCTACACACAAATCAGTAGAGTATCCTTTTGCTATTAAATACGATTGCAGTATAGTACCCAAATTTTTATCGTCTTCTGCCAATAATACTTTTTGCTCACTCATAATTTATTGCTTTAAATCGCCAAACGGCAAAAATATTTTAAATGTAGTTCCTTTTTTTAACTCGCTGCTGACACTAATTTTTCCGTTGTGTTTGTCAACAACTGCCTGCACATAACTCAAGCCCAAACCAAAACCCTTAAAATTATGTACATTCCCGGTTGGAACACGATACAATTTATCAAAGATTTTATTTTGATTAACCTTGCTAATTCCTATACCATTATCCTGAACATATATATTCACCCCAAGATCAGTTTCATCAGTCGAAATCAAAATTTCCGGTTTTTCTAAATTATACTTATTTGCATTATCAATCAAATTGAGTATAATATTTGTAAGATGCATTCGATCGGACCTCAGCTTTATGTCTTCGCCATTCAAATCTAACAAAATCTGCCCCCCTTTTTTCTCCACCTGCATATTAATTTTTTTAACTGCTTCTCGAACAACCTCATTCAAGTCAATCCATTCTTGACGGAGTTTAAGCTCTCCTTTTTCAATAATTGCTGTTTGAAGTACTTTTTCGGCCATGCTTTTTAAGCGGGTATTTTCCTCCCCAATAATTCCGATATAATTATCAAATAATGATTCGGTCTTCACAATATCTTTATCTTTTAAAGCCTCGCAGGCTAAGCTAATAGTAGAAATTGGGGTTTTAAATTCGTGAGTCATATTATTGATAAAATCATTTCGCATTTCAGATAACCTCTTTTGCCTGAAAACTGTTGAAACAGTAATGAAGAATGAAAAAATTATAATCAAAATTAATCCGACAGAAACAATTAATAGCGTTCCCATTTGGCTTAACAGAAAATGTCGTTCATAAGGAAAATAAACAATCAAAAAGTTTGAACTTCCTTTTAGGTCACCCGGAAACAAAGCAAAATGAAAACTTTCATCACTTAATAATTGTGAGGGATATTCCCCCGTTTTTTGAAAAACCATTTTATTTCCAGAAACATTGTAAACGCCATACTCAAAACTTGTGCGAATTCCGGTTTTCTGAAGCTCCACATCAATCAGAGAATCTAGAGTTTCTTCATTAATCCGTTCTTGTATCGGCTTAACAAGACGGGCATCCATCATATAATCAAGAATTTGCTGAGTTAATTTTGATTTTTGTACAAATTGTTCAAGGCCGGTTCTGTTACTAACTTTCGAAAATTCATCAAAAAAACCTTTATTAATCGAATCTAAAGACAATAAATAATCAGGCCTGGAGGAGGTAAATTCAATTTGTCGCTTCAGTTTTTCCGACAACTCTAATTTTTCAAGCTTGAAAACTACATTTGACAAAGCCTGTTCAACACTTCGGCTAAATGCTACTTCCTTTACAATCACCGCATTCCGAATCCAATAAACCTGAATAGTCATCAAGCCAATAAGAGCTACACTTACAAGAATTATGACGAGAATAATAAACCTCCTGTTCATATTGCAAATGTAGGGCTTGAGGGTTTTGATTTACAGTTCTTTAACATTTTTTAACGTTTATTTAAGTCTGTTAACAATTCAAGCCGTCAAGGCAGTTTATATTTGTATCATTGAAATCAAACTAGAAAAAAGATAAGCTTCATATAAGCACAAAGAATTTCAAGTATAAATTTGGTTCATATTTATTTTTCACGAAAAGCGATCTTTGAGCAAGGTCGCTTTTTTTATGTCCTACTATTTAATAATCATTATTTTTACAAATAATAATTATACAACTATGACAAATTTACAAATTGATTTTTCGAGAGCTCTAAATTTTGTAGACAAGGACGACATCTATGCTTACAAAAATGAGTGCCAAAAACATTTAAAAAGTTTACTCAACAAAACCGGAAAAGGAAATGATTTCTTAGGTTGGCTCGACTTGCCGGAAGATTCAAAAAAATTGCTGGACTCTATTTACTCAGATGCAAAAAAAATTTCGGCCAAATCAGAAATTGTTGTAGTTATTGGAATTGGGGGGTCATATCTTGGAGCCAAAGCCATTATCGATGCATTAAACCACCATTTCTCAGCATTTAAAAACACTACTACTCCCCAAATTTTTTATGCCGGACAAAATATCAGCGAAGATTATTTACATGATTTGTTAGAAGTACTCGATCAAAAAGAGTATGCATTAGTTGTTATTTCAAAATCGGGAACAACAACTGAACCAGCCATTGCATTTCGTCTTCTAAAAAATCATCTTGAAAAAAAATATGGTAAACCCGAAGCGCAAAAACGGATCGTTGCCATTACCGATAAAGAGAAAGGAGCATTGAAAGAACTTTCAGAACAAGAAGATTATAAAACCTATATAGTTCCTGACGATGTTGGCGGACGTTATTCTGTTTTAAGTCCGGTAGGACTACTCCCCATTGCATTGGCTGGTTTTGATATTGAAACTTTTTTAAAAGGTGCTGAGGATATGAAAAAGCATATTTTTAGTGATAGCACTTCTTTCGAAGATAATCCTGCGCTGGTTTATGCAGCATGCAGAAATGCTCTTTACAAGCGTGGCTATCAAACCGAAATAATGGTAAACTATGAGCCTCGATTATTTTATATTTCTGAGTGGTGGAAACAACTTTATGGTGAGAGTGAGGGTAAAGAAAACAAGGGCATTTTTCCGGCAAGTGTAAGTTTTACAACCGATTTGCATTCTATGGGCCAATACATTCAAGATGGCTTACGCATCCTTTTTGAAACAGTAATATCAGTAAAAAACAGCAAACATAAAATTGAGATTCCTGAAGATAAAGACAACCTTGATAAATTGAACTATATCAGTGGTAAACAAATAAATGAAGTAAATCATAAAGCCGAGATTGCAACTACTTTGGCTCATATAGACGGGGGGGTTCCAAACCTTGGAATAGAAATTCCCGAAATAAATGAATATAATTTAGGGCAGCTTATTTATTTCTTTGAAATTGGATGTGCTGTTAGCGGGTATATTTTAGATGTAAATCCATTTGATCAGCCCGGGGTTGAAGACTATAAAAAAAATATGTTTGCTTTATTAGGAAAGCCTGGATTTGAAGAAGAGACCAAAAAAATTAAGAAACGATTATAATAATACTTTGTATGAAATTTCAAGAATTAATACTCAAACGCCAAAGCGTAAGAAAATATATTGACAAGCCGATTGAAGAAGAAAAACTAATGCGATGCATTGAAGCAGCAAGACTGGCGCCTTCGGCTTCCAATTCGCAACCGTGGAAATTTATTGTAATTGACGATCCTGAATTAAAAGATAAAGTTGCAAGAGAAACATTTTCGACTATAGTAAATTTTAATAAATTTGTTCTGCAAGCCCCCGTCATCATTGCAATAACCCTCGAAAAACCACCTGTTATAAATCGTATTGGAGGGAGAATAAAAAAACGAAGTTGGAAGCTGATTGATTTAGGAATAGCTGCCGAACATTTCTGTCTTCAGGCTACTGAAGAAGGGCTGGGCACTTGTATGTTAGGTTGGTACAACGAAAAAAAAATTAAAGAATTATTAGACATCCCCATCAAAAAAGATCTAACTCTATTAATCAGTTTGGGGCATTTCAACGAAGATTATAAACTTCGTAATAAAATCAGGAAACCGCTGGAAGAAATGTGTTCGTTTAACAAATACTAAGCCTCCGAAAGCACACAATTCGCTATTATCTTAGGAAAGTTCTTATACTCTAGTTCATGTACTTTTTGTGCAATAGAATCGGGGGTGTCTGTTTTTTCAATCTTGGTTTTTGTTTGAAAAATAATTTGACCTTTATCATATTTCTCATTCACATAATGAATAGTAATGCCCGTTTCTTTATCGCCTGATGCACGAACAGCCTCATGAACCTTTGCTCCATACATCCCCTTTCCACCATATTTGGGTAAAAGAGCAGGATGGATATTAATTATCTTACTGGGGTATTTATGAATCAGATTATCAGGTATCAACCAAAGAAAACCGGCTAAAACAACAAAATCAATTTCATTTATATCTAATATATCTAATACATTATTTGATTTATAAAAATCATCCCGATTAAAAACAATCGAAGGAATGCCTAAATTTTTCGCCCTTTCTAGCACAAAAGCATCCGGCTTATTTGCCAATATCAATTGCACTTTCACCAACGGATTATTCTCAAAATATTCAACAATATTCTGAGCATTAGATCCGCTACCACTAGCAAAAATGGCTATCTTTTTCATGCTTTCTATATTCTAAAAAATTAATTTGTTGCATCAAATTTAAAGCATTATCTTCACATAGTGGTCATTCGTTAAGCAGGAATGCCTGTATAGGGCGGACAAGCATTTGTTAATCCGCTCATTATGAAAAAGAAAAATGAAATATGTAAGATTTTCTTTGTTTTTTTTTGATAGTTTTTCTTTCTTTGCAGCCTGTTTAACCAAAATTTAAAAAAATGTCTGC
>JAOZQX010000149.1:2494-4591 GCA_029931995.1 Bacteroidales bacterium | reverse complement strand
CTTTTTTTACGCTCCTTAGCTGAATATCCCAAATAAATTAATGGAAGCTCAACATTTTCAAAAACATTTAATTCATCAATAAGATTAAAGTTTTGGAAAACGAAACCAATATTGTTTTTACGCAAATTTGCTCTTTGGCGTTCCGTATGGTCTGAAACTTCATTGTCAAGGAAATAATATTCTCCATTTGAAGGGTTATCAAGCAATCCTAAAATGTTTAGAAGTGTTGATTTACCACATCCTGAAGGACCCATAATAGCTACGAATTCACCTTTTTTAATTTCAAAACTTACTTCATTTAAAGCAGTAGTTTCCACCTCATCGGTACGGAAGATCTTTGTTAGATTAGTTGATTTGATCATTTTTTTTCTTTTTATATATGACGATTTTTATCTGCAATTATTACAATTTGGAGTAAATATTTTTACTAAAGACTTTATACTTTATAATTTGTTTCAAATTAAATACATTTTATAAAATATTTAGTAGGATTTCGGAGATGTAGGAAAAAATTGAACTGCCGATATTAATCGGAATTTCATTATCACCTATAAATAGCCCCACACTTAAAGCAAGAAAAGCAATGCCAACACAACTGTAAAGAAATTTCTTTCTTCGCTCGTTGAATTTTATGATTGAATTGTAAATGCGTTCCATTTTTGTTTTGTATTTCTATTATATATTACTCATGAATTGCTTAAAAGTTACAGATTGATCTCCACTTTTTTATAAAGACTCTTATAAAAAGTATATGGTTGTAATTGCTTAGACAAATTATCTGAAATGTTATTCTAAAAAAAAAATGTAATTTTATGAATGAAAATATGCACAAATTTTTAATTAATATCTTCAGAAATGAAAAACACAATTTATTTAATGCTTTTTACCAGCTTATTATGGGCTTGTAATTACCAATCACATGAACATACTCATAAAGATGGTGATGATCATGGGCATAGTCATAGTCATGAAGGAGACCATATTCATGGAGGTGAGATTCTTGATGCAAAAGTTATTGAGGCCACTGAGTTTGCACCTGAATATATACAGCATGCAACAAATATCGAAATTATTGAAAATGTTGCGACAGCTATCGAAAATGGTGGCGTATTAACTCACGAAGGTAGTTTTGGCCCTTTATTGTTTGGCGAAGAATTAAGAGCTTTTTTCCTTGATCTTAAGCCGGGAATGTTTTTAGCCGAGCATCCTCATCCTACCGAGAGTATTGTTTACACCAAAAGTGGTAAATGGGTTTTATGTAGCGAAGGTAAACGGCAGGTGATGGAGGCCGGTTCGATATTTCATTTTGGATCAGATATGCCAACCGGTTGGGAAGCTCCGTTTGCAGAAGGTGCTTATCTTATAATCTTTAAGAAGAAAAAAGAAGGTGAGAATTATGAGAGTTTTACAAAAGGAACTCAAAATTTGGTAACAATGTTGGATAAAGAAAGAACAAATGGAGTAGAGTTTTATTTTAACGAACTTGATGCAGGCCATCCGGCTATTATTTTTGCCAGAGAGGTGAATCCCGATTTTGAATCGGTTTTGCAAAATATAAAGTACTAATAAAAAAGGCCTGCATAGCAGGCCTTTTTTATTTATTCGTATCGTAAAATATCTATTGGATTTTTTGAAGCTGCTTTACTCGACTGGAATATAATTGTAGCTATTGAGATTAGTAGCGAAATTAAAAGTGCTAAACCAAATATCCAGAAACTGAATTTAGTATGATAGGAATAATCATCCAACCATCTTGACATGAAAATCCAGCTCACGGGCCAAGCCAATACATTTGCAATTAAAATCCATTTTAAAAAATATGTAACCAATTGATTGTTAATACTCATCAGGTTTGCACCAAATACTTTTCGTATCCCTATCTCTTTATTTTTTCGTTCGATAACATAAGCAGTCAGGCCAAATAAACCAAGACAAGAAATAAAGATTGCAATAATTGCAAAGATGATTACTAAATTAAAAATGCTTTTCTCGGAAGTGTATAGATCTGTAAATCTTTGATCCAGAAATCCATATTCGAATGTAGCATTACTCTCCATTTCGTTCCATTTTTTTTCAATAGCAGCAATAGCTTCCTGA
>JAOZQX010000149.1:0-2484 GCA_029931995.1 Bacteroidales bacterium | reverse complement strand
AGACACATACCTGATATATTTCTTTTCTCTTATGTAATAAGATCATGGGCTCAATACTATTCTGAAGAGACCCATAGTTGAAATCTTTTACTACGCCTATTACAGTGTGGTAATAATCTTCTCCGTCATATTTCATCCTACTACCAACAGGATTTTTTAACCCCATTGATTTTACGGCAGTTTCATTTAAGATTATGGCACTTGCAGAGTCTGTTTGAAAATCTTTTGAAAACGATCTTCCTTCTATAATCTCCATTTCAAATATTTTAAAGAAATCAAGACCAACAATATTATGCCTAAAAAGAATTGCTTTTTCACTTGGCATATCATCCCATTTCCATAAGGTATTTGAAAATGTATAGCCATAATCAGGTGCAGCAACTAGTCTTGCAACTTCCTTTATATTTGGGCTCTGTAATAACTCAGCTTTTAGCGTTTCAAATTTATTGCTAACGTTATCAGTCATATAGAAGGATACTATATTTTCTTTTTTGTATCCTAATTCTTTATTCTGAATAAATGATATTTGTTTTTGAATGACGATGGTAGAAATAATCATCACAACGGAAATAAAAAATTGGAAAATAACTAAACTTTTGCTGAACAATGTATTTCCTGAACCTTTTACACCGCCTCCTTTTATGGTTTCGGATGGACTGAATAGTGAAAGAACAATAGCTGGATATATACCGGATATTAGGGTGCAGATGATAAGTATAGCTAATAATGTCAAGAATATATGTGGGTTAAGAATATCAAATTCCAGTGTTTTATTTGCGATCTGATTAAAATAAGGTTGAGCAAATTTTATTAGTACAATAGATATTAATAAACTGATTAGTATCTGAATAAAAGTTTCAAATAAGTTTTGATTGATAAGATTAGATTTATTTGCACCAATTACTTTTCTAACCCCCATTTCCTTTGCTCTTCGTGTAGCACGAGCTGCATTTAGATTCATGAAATTAATGCAGGCAATAAGCAATAGGAATACTGCAATTGTAAAAAATATCTGAACATATCTAATATTTCCACTTACAAAATCAAAGTCATTATCTGATTTTAAATAAATATCTTTTAATGCTTGAACCCTTAGAACGGTGTTTTCTTCAAGGGTTGGTTTATCATCCAGATAGTTTTTGATTTTTGAATTTATTTTCTGTTTGCTTGTACCTTTTGAAGCTAAAAGGTAAGTATAGAAAGTACTATTGTTCCATCTGTCAACAGACATTCCTACCTCTTTCCCATAACTCATAGGTAATAAGTAATCAAAATAAAGATGAGAGTTTTTGGGAACATCATCAAAGATACCTGTAACAATAAAATTAGTTTCATTGCTAAGTTTTATGGTTTGACCAAGCGGATTTTCGTCCGAAAAATATTTTTTTGCTAATTTCTTGCAAAGCAATATTGAACGATTATCCTGAAAAATTTCATTTCCAAGTTTTTTTATTAGATGGATGGAGAAAATATCAAAGAACTGTGGATCAATATAAGCACCTGGTTCGCGAAACTTATTGTTTTGGGTTTCTAAAATTCTGTTTGAGAATTTATATCTGGTGAATGATTCAAGCTCAGGAAAGTCTTGAACAAGTGCAGGCCCCAATGGTCCTTGATTTATTGCCCATGAAACCGGTTTGTCAAAATCCATATCCTGAATTAATCGATAAATCCGGTCTCCTTTTTCATGGTATTTATCATAACTGAGTTCGTTTTGAACCCAAATCCAGATTAGTAATGAACAAGCAATTCCTATTGAAAGGCCAATAATGTTCAAACTGGAAAAGAAAAAATTCTTTTTAAGTAATCGAAGAGTTGTGATCAATAAATTTTTTAACATAATTTTTTTTTAATAATTACTGATGGAAATACTAATTGTTACACAAATATCTGTATGAAAAAGCCTGCATAGCAGGCCTTTTCATACAGATATTATTCGTATCGTAATGCATTTACAGGATTTTGTTTTGCTGCTTTAATTGATTGATAACTAATTGTTAATAGTGCGATTGCAACAGATAAAACTCCTGCCAAAATAAATATCTCAGCAGATATTTTAGTTCTATTAGCAAATTGATCAAGAAACTGATTTCCAAAGTACCAGGCCAGAGGCCAAGTCAGAATATTGGCAATAGCTACCCATTTTATAAATTCTTTCGACATAATAAGTACTATTGAAGAAACTGAAGCTCCCATTGCTTTTCTTACACCAATTTCTTTTGTTTTTTGTTCGGCCATATAAGAAGCTAGACCAAATAATCCTAAGCAAGAAATGATGATGGCTAAAATGGCAAAATACTTAAACATCACATTGGTTTGTGTTTCTCTTTCGTACATAGCAATAAAATCATCCTCGAGATAGGAATATGCAAAAGGGAATGTGGGAAATAATTTTGTCCAGGTTTCTTCAATAAATTCGGTGGTTTGTTTCTGATCAAAATCTGAAATCTTAATCTGAATATATCTACAATATTTTGTTCCATC
>JAOZQX010000002.1:4627-16723 GCA_029931995.1 Bacteroidales bacterium | reverse complement strand
ACTTTGCGGCACGTTCTAATAATCTTGAGTGAAGATAAAATACATCGCCAGGATAAGCTTCACGTCCAGGAGGTCTTCGAAGTAAAAGAGAAACCTCACGATAAGCAACAGCTTGTTTTGAAAGATCATCATAAATTACTAATGCCGGACGGCCTGTATCACGGAAATATTCACCAATCGCTGCACCTGTAAATGGAGCATAAAACTGCATTGCTGCAGGATCAGAAGCCGTAGCCGAAACAATGGTTGTATAAGGCAAAGCACCTGCGTCTTCAAAAGTTTTATGAAGCTGGGCAATGGTCGAACCTTTTTGTCCGATAGCTACATAAATACAGTATACCGGTTCACCTTTATCGTAAAATTCTTTTTGATTGATAATGGTATCAACAGCAATGGCAGTTTTACCAGTTTGACGGTCACCAATGATTAACTCACGCTGTCCACGCCCGATAGGAATCATGGCATCCACAGGTTTCAATCCTGTTTGTAGAGGTTCAGTTACTGGCTGACGAAAGATAACACCCGGAGCAACACGCTCTAGAGGCATTTCAAAACGTTCACCTTTAATTTCGCCTTTACCATCAATAGGTTCACCAAGGGTATTGATTACACGACCAAGCATTCCTTCACCTACACCGATAGAGGCAATTTGACCTGTACGTTTAACTTTATCACCTTCGTTAATTTCACCACTTCCACCAAGAAGTACAGCACCCACATTGTCTTCTTCAAGATTCAGAACAATTGCTTTTAGTCCACCTTTTTCGAACTCTAAGAGTTCCCCAGCTTCAGCATTATTCAAACCATAAATACGTGCAATTCCGTCACCGATTTGCAAAACAGTGCCTATTTCTTCAAGCTGTGCTTCGTCTTTAAATCCTGCCAGTTGTTGGCGTAATATTGCGGATACCTCTGAGGGTTTAATTCCTGACATATGATTATTTTTTTATCTAATTAAAATTCTCTGATGTATAAATTTTTATCAAAGTCGCGTCTCAATTCTTTGATTTGTTTTTTAATACTGGCATCGTATTGTTTATCGTCGTAACTCAAAACAAAACCACCAATTAAATCTTTGTTTACTTCTTCTGAAAGTTCAATTTTGCTTTTGGTTTGATCGCTCAATAAGCTGGTAACCTTATCTTTTATTTCTTGGTCGAGTTTAATTGCTGTACCAAGGGTAGCTGTTGTGATATTTTTAAATCCTTTATAGATAATCACAAATTGTTCAGCAATGGCTTCCAATACTGCTTCTCGTTTCTTTCTAGTTATAATCATTAGGAAAAAATAGGAGATTTGTTCAAGTTGTTTTTCGAATATAGCTTTCAGGATAGCTTCCTTTTTTTCCGTATAAATAATCGGACTTTGAAGCATTCTGCTGAACTCTTTGTTTTCGACACAAACCGATGCAACCAATTCCATATCGTTTTTTACCTGATCGAGGACATCTTTTTCAAGAGCCAGATCAAATAAAGCTTTGGCGTAGCGATTTGCTATTTTGGTTTCCTTCATCTACTAATTAAATTTTACGTCGTCAATTAATTTCTGAACGTATTCTTTTTGTTTTTTATCTTCCGAAAGCTCTTCTTTTAAAATCTTTTCAGCGATCTCGATAGATAAAGTTGCTAACTGATTTTTTAAATCAGTCATCGCAGCCATTTTCTCATTCTGAATGCTTTCTTTTGCACTCTCCACAATACGATTGGCTTCCTCGTTTGCTTTGGTTTTTGAATCTTCGATGATGGATTCTTTTACCTTACGAGCATCGCGAAGTATTCCGTCGCGTTCTTCTTTAGCTTCTTTCAATAAGGCTTCATTGCTAAATTGCAATTCTTTCATTTCTTCACGCGCTTTATTTGCTGCATTCAAAGCTTCATCAATGGTTTCCTCGCGGTCACGTAATGATTTAAGAATGGGCTTCCATGCAAATTTTGCCAGAATAAATAAAACAATTCCAAACGACAAAGTCATCCAAAATATCAATCCTATACCGGGACTTACTAATTCCATAACATTTCTTTTTTTATGAATAATAAAATCCTTTGCACTTCAGCCAACCGCTAAAATGCAAAGGAGGATTGCGGTCTATAAGAATACAATCAAAAGACACACAACGATAGCAAAGAATGCAACACCCTCGATAAGAGCAGCAGCAACAATCATATTTGAACGAATGTCACCTACAGCCTCAGGTTGGCGTGCAATAGACTCAACAGCACCGCGGCCAATTTGACCAATACCCATACCAGCACCAATTGCTGCTATACCTGCACCAATACCAGCACCCATTTTTGCAATAGGAGTTAAGTCAGTTGCTACCTGTAATAAAATTGCTAATAAATCCATGTTTATTGTTTATTTAGTTATTAATTAGTAATTATTCAATTTTAGTGATGCTCTTCAACTGCCATTCCAAAATAAATAGCCGAAAGCAGTGTAAATACATAAGCCTGAATAAAGGCTACTAGTAATTCCAGAATACCCATAAACACAGCAAATAATACAGAAATTACAGAAACTCCGTAACCCATTGCCATATTCATGTTTCCAAAGATAAAGATAAGGCTAATGAACCCTAAAATGATGATGTGTCCTGCAGTGATGTTTGCAAACAAACGAACCATCAATACAAAAGGCTTTGTAAATACTCCAATCAATTCTACAATCGGCATTAAAGGAACCGGAATTTTTAACCACCAAGGTACGCCCGGTGCATTAATAATGTGTCCCCAATATGCTTTGTTTCCGTTGATTGTTGTGATGATAAAAGTAAATAATGCCAATACCATTGTGATTCCAATATTTCCTGTAACATTCGCTCCTCCAGGAAAAATTGGAATAATTCCCATAAGGTTGTTGAGGAAAATGAAAAAGAAAATAGTTAATAGGTATGGTAAGAATTTCATGTATTTTTTTTCGCCGATTGCTGCTTTAGCAATATCATCGCGAATAAAAATAATAAGTGGCTCAAGGAATGATTGTAAACCTTTTGGTGCCTGGCCTTCACGTTTTTTGTAAGCCTTAGCTATCGATAAGAAAACCCAAACCAAAATAATCAGACTGATAAAAAGAGCCAATACATTTTTGGTGATAGAAAAGTCTAATGGCATTTCTTGTTCTCCGTGATGATCGTGAGAAATTTTTATAATCTTTCCTTTATTTGAGCCATCATGAGCAATTTCAAAACCTTTATAGGCTTCGTGGCCATGATGAAATTTGGAAGACATAAAGAAATGAAACTTGCCTTCGTCGATAAGAATAATCGGAAGTGGAAGTGCAACAGCTGTTTCTCCCCAGTCTAAAATATGCCAATAATACGAATCAATGATATGTTCAATGATACTTTCACCGGCATTATATTCCTTTTTGGCATGTTCTTGGGCTTCTTCTGTGTGTTCAGAAGCTGATAAATTTACTGTTAAAATCAGAAAGAATGCGAGTAAAATCAACCCACCATTTCTATATTTTCCCGGCCTAAATATATTGATCATCTATTACTTAGTATCATTATTAAACAGGCTGCAATTTTACGAATAATTAGTGAATTAGAGAAGCTTTTTGATGAAATTATTTAAAAACCTAGATGTATAGTTTTTGCATCTACTTAAATATATCCTTACTTGTTTCGTTTGTTTTTTAGAGATTTTTTCTTATATTTATGGAAGCTGCATTATTCAAAAAATTTATTGTTATGAAAAAGAGTTTATTATTAATGTTTGTTATAGCATTGGTTCTTTCTTCCTGTGGATTTCAAGAAGAGGAAATTATTGATATAAAAGCCGAAACAGATTTAGTTCAAGCTGTACTTGATCAATATGTTATAGCAAATGAAGAACAGAACTTTAGCCTGATTGAAACCATTTGGGCTGCAAATGAAAACATCGTTTTAATTGGAACCGATTCAGATGAAAAATTAATTGGCTGGAGCCAAATAGAAGAAGCTTTTAAACACCAGTTTGAAGCATTTAAAGAAACTTTTATTGTGGTAAGTGAGCAGAATATTCGTTTGAATGAGACTGCTAATACGGCTTGGTTTAGTGAAATTATGAATTATAATTTTATTTATAATGATGAAGCTAAGAGTTTTAGCGGGATTCGTTTTACAGGGATTCTTGAAAAAATAGAAGGGAAATGGCTTTTAGTTCAAGGTCATTTATCTATTCCGGCCGAGGCTCAATTGAAAGAAGTTTATTAGTAAAGAGCATGTAGAATCTAGAAGTTGCTTTTAATATTTTATAGTTAACGGAAGTTTGAACCTATAGAATATTACTGGTAGCTTGTGAAAGAGTTGTCAACTAATTTAAGGATATAAAAAAAACCCTCGACAAAATCGAGGGTTTTTTTATTATTCGGCTAAAATTAATATTTTGTTTTTTAACACTTCAACGACCCCTCCATTGACTTCAAAAAACTCAATTTGGTTTTTCCCTTTTTCAATCTTGATTTTTCCTTTACCTAAAACAGAAATTAATGGAGCGTGATTATTTAAGATCTCAAAAGAACCGTCAATACCGGGTAATTGAACCAGCGTAGCTGTTCCTTCAAAAAGTGTTTTATCTGGAGTTATTATCTCGATGTTCATGGTTTATTTACTTTCAGCAAGCATTTTCTTACCTTTTTCAATAGCTTCTTCAATTGTTCCAACCATGTTAAAAGCTGCTTCCGGATATTCATCCACTTCACCATCCATAATCATATTAAAACTCTTAATGGTATCCTCGATGCTAACAATAGTTCCGGGAATTCCGGTAAATTGTTCAGCTACGTGGAATGGTTGCGACAAGAAACGCTGCACACGACGAGCACGGTGAACAACCATTTTATCTTCTTCCGAAAGTTCATCCATACCAAGGATTGCAATAATATCTTGTAATTCTTTATAGCGTTGAAGAATTTCTTTTACTCTTTGTGCAGTATTATAATGTTCTTCGCCAACGATATCTGGAGTTAGAATACGTGAGGTTGAATCCAATGGATCAACCGCAGGATAAATTCCTAACTCAGAAATTTTACGACTCAATACAGTCGTTGCATCCAAGTGGGCAAAAGTTGTTGCAGGCGCAGGATCCGTTAAATCATCTGCAGGAACATAAACTGCCTGAACAGATGTAATAGAACCGCGCTTGGTTGAAGTAATACGCTCTTGCATAATACCCATCTCTGTTGCTAAAGTTGGCTGATAACCTACCGCCGAAGGCATACGTCCCAAAAGTGCAGACACCTCAGAACCAGCTTGTGTAAAACGGAAAATATTATCGATAAAGAAAAGAATATCACGACCCCCTGATTTTTCATCTCCATCGCGGAAATATTCAGCAACAGTTAATCCTGAAAGGGCAACTCTTGCACGTGCTCCGGGAGGTTCGTTCATTTGACCGAAAACCATCGTTAACAATGAATTTTTCAATTCTTCTTTGTCAACTTTCGATAAATCCCATCCGCCTTTTTCCATACTTTCTTTGAAATCATCACCGTATTTTACCAATCCGGCTTCAATCATCTCACGTAAAAGATCATTTCCTTCGCGGGTACGTTCACCTACTCCTGCAAAGACAGAAAATCCTGAATATTGTTTTGCAATATTGTTTATAAGTTCTTGAATTACAACCGTTTTGCCAACACCTGCACCGCCAAACAAACCAATTTTACCACCTTTTGAATAAGGCTCAATCAAATCGATAACCTTAATACCGGTATATAAAATTTCGCTTTGCGTTGAAAGATTTTCAAATTTAGGAGGTTCGCGATGAATAGGGTAGGATGGTTCTGCTTCAACTTCACCTAAACCGTCAATTGGCTTGCCAATTACATTGAACAAGCGACCATTAATTTGAATGCCCGTTGGCATTGAAATTGGGTTTCCGGTTGTTTTTACTTCCATTCCTCGCCTAAGCCCATCGGTCGAATCCATGGCAATGGTACGGATGGTATTTTCTCCAATGTCTTGTTGAGCTTCTAAAACTATTGTGTTTCCGTTTTTGCCTTTAACTTCGAGGGCATCGTATATGTTGGGTAATTTTTCTTCCTGATCGAAAGTTACATCAATTACAGGACCAATGATTTGAGATATTTTACCTATACTATTTTTCTCCATTTTCGGTCAATTAAAATTTTGTGCAAAGATAAGAAAGTATCTTATTCTTTAAATATGTTTAATCTCATTTTTTTGTTAAGCAATTCAAATTCTTTATGCTGAGGCTGCTGCTTTCTTTTTGAATAATGATGTCCATTGAGATATAATCAACAGCGTAACACCTACAGTGATGGCCGAATCGGCAATGTTAAATACGGGTCTGAAAAAAATAAAACGTTGACCACTTAATAAAGGAAACCATTCAGGATAATTGGTTTGAATAATTGGGAAATAAAACATGTCAACAACTTTTCCATAAAGAAATGGGGTATAGCCACCACCTTCGGGCATAAATCTTGCAACTTCATGATAATTGCTGGATGAAAAAATTAGACCGTAGAAAGCCGAATCGATCATATTTCCAAGGGCTCCGGCAAAAATTACTGCAATGCTGATAATGAAAGTTTTGTTTTCTTCGCGTTTAATCAATGACCATAAATAATACCCAATGGCTGCAATGGCAATTATTCTAAAAATACTTAAGGCGAGTTTTCCATAATCTCCGGCAAATTTAAAACCAAAGGCCATACCTTCGTTTTCAGTAAAATGAATGATGAACCAACTGCCCAGCATATGAATTTCTTCGCCGAGGTGCATATTGGTTTTAATCCAGAATTTTAAGATTTGATCAACAACTAGGATTGCAATTATTATAATGAGCGATTTTTTAAGCATTCTTTTATTTTAAATGAAAAAGAAGTAATCAGTCAGGCAGATTACTTCTCTATCTAAATCTATAAATTTATTATTTTATTGTTTCAATTTTGCATCAATGCTAAGTGTAGCATGAGGTACACTTCTTAAGCGTTCTTTCGAAATTAATTTCCCAGTTACCCTGCAAATACCATAGGTTTTATTTTCAATGCGGATCAACGCATTTTCCAGATTATTAATAAACTTTTGCTGACGGGCAGCTAATCGGCTATTTTCCTCTTTTGATAAAACATTATGTCCTTCTTCCAATACTTTAAAAGTAGGAGAGGTATCGTTGGTGCCGTGGTCATTGTGATTGGTATAGGCTTCGGTAAGCAATACCAAATCTTTATTTGCTTTCTCCAACTTTTCTTGAATAAGCTCTTTGAATTCTACAAGCTCTTTATCAGAGAATCTGGTTTTAGCGCTGTCTTTCTTTTCCATGGCTTCAAATTTTAGTTAATCCTAATAATTTCGAAAAACTTTATATTTTAATCAGCTTTTGCGATCAATAAGCGGGCCTTGATCTCGTCTATTAAATCGATCTCGATTTTTTCATCATCCTCAATTTTATCAACTAATTCGAGTGATTTTGCTAAAGTTTCCGAACAAATATAGGAATTATTATCAATTATTGATTGTTCAATTAAAGTGTTTTTTTCGATGGTCAGATTGATCTTATCTGTAACCTCAAATTTTTGATCTTTACGATAGTTCTGGATGCGGTTAATAATTTCACGAGCCATTCCTTCCGACTTCAATTCATCGGTAATAGTAATATCGAGTGCAACGGTTAAACGATCCATATTGGCAACCACCCAACCCGGAATATCCTCAGTAAGAATATCCACATCAGCCAGTGTTAATTCAACAGCTTGCCCATTAATATCCAAGGAATAATTACCTTCAGCTTCAATTTTTGCAATTGCATCCTGATCAAATGCATTCACAGCTGCGGCAATTTGCTTCATGATTTTACCATATTTCGGACCTAAAGTTTTGAAGTTAGGCTTGATCTTTTTAACCAAAATTCCGGCATCGTCTGTCAAGTATTCAATTTCTTTAACATTTACTTCCGATAAAATTAAAGATTCAATCGCCTGAACCTGTTTCATGAATTTTTTATCCAACACAGGAATCATGATTTTATTTAATGGCTGGCGAACACGATTGTTTGTTTTCTTCCGTAAAGAAAGAACCATTGACGAAATTTTTTGTGCCAACTGCATGCGTTCTTCTAAATCTTTATCAATCATTGATTCATCGGCAACTGTAAAATCAGTCAAGTGAATTGATTCCAATTTATTACGTCCGCTAACTTTGTTTAAATCGATAAATAAGCGGTCAGCAAAAAATGGAGCAATCGGTGAAGCTAATTGTGCAATGGTTTCCAGGCAACGATACAAAGTTTGGTAAGCCGAAATTTTATCATCGCTATAGCTTCCTTTCCAAAACCTACGGCGCGATAATCGAACATACCAATTACTTAAATGTTCATCCACAAATTCCTGAATGGCGCGTCCTGCTTTGGTTGGTTCGTAATCATTATAAGACTCATCAACTTTTTTGATGAGCGTATTTAATTCGGATAAAATCCAACGATCAATTTCCGGACGTTTTTCAATTGGCATTTCTTCTTCGCTATAATTAAAGCCATCGATATTGGCGTAAAGCGCGAAGAAAGAATAAGTATTGTAAAGGGTGCCGAAGAATTTACGCATAACTTCAACCACACCGTTTATGTCAAATTTTAAGTTATCCCAAGGCTGTGCATTGGTGATCATATACCAGCGTAAGGCATCAGGTCCGTATTTATCAATAGTCTCAAAAGGATCAACAGCATTGTTCAAACGATTCGAAATTTTGTTCCCGCTTTTGTCCAGAACCAATCCGTTCGATACACAGGTTTTGTACGAAACCGAATCAAACAACATTACTGCAATGGCATGCATGGTAAAGAACCATCCACGGGTTTGGTCAACTCCTTCGGCAATGAAATCAGCAGGAAAACTGCTTTCAAATTCTTCCATATTCTCGAAAGGGAAATGGAATTGTGCATAAGGCATTGATCCTGAATCAAACCAAACATCAATCAAGTCAGGCTCACGGAACAATTTCTTTCCATTTTTCGAAACTAAGGTAATTTCGTCGATATACGGACGGTGGAAATCGAAGGTATCGTAATTTTCGGCAGACATATTATCCGGATCAAAATCAGCCATTGGATTTTCAGTCATAAATCCGGCTTCAATTGATTTTTCAATTTCTTCTTTTAGTTCTTTGGCCGAGCCGATACAAATTTGTTCTTCCCTATCTTCGCTTGTCCAAATTGGTAAACCAACGCCCCAATAACGAGAACGAGAAAGATTCCAGTCAACCAAGTTTTCCAGCCAGTTTCCAAAACGGCCTGTTCCGGTTGATTCAGGTTTCCAGTTGATAGTGTTGTTCAATTCCAACATGCGTTCTTTAAAAGCGGTAGTTTTTATGAACCACGAATCCAATGGATAATATAAAATCGGTTTATCGGTTCTCCAACAATGCGGATAGCTGTGAGCGTATTTTTCGGTTTTAAACGCTAAGTTCTCTTTTTTCAGTTTTACGATAATATCGATATCAACACTCTCCTTACTTTTTGGATCATAATCTTTATCGTATTCGTTTTTCACATAGCGTCCGGCAAACTCACCCATCTCTTCGGTAAATTTTCCTTGCTTGTTAACCAAGGTTAACGATCCGATTCCATTTTCTTTGGCAACTCTAAAATCGTCGGCACCAAAACTTGGAGCAAGGTGAACAATTCCGGTTCCGTCTTCGGTGGTTACAAAATCGCCAATCAAAACTTTGAATGCATCTCCTTCTTCAGGTTGAGCATAAGGCAATAATTGTTCGTAACGAATGTCTTTTAATTCTTTTCCTTTAAACTCATCAACAATTTTGAAAGGAATGGCTTTTTGACCTGCTTCATACTCTTCCAATTTCAATTCTGCATTTTTCTCAGGAAAATATTTGCCAACTAATTCTTTGGCTAGGATAACTGTAATTGGTTGATTTGTATAGGCGTTAAAGGTTTGAGTTTTTACATAATCGACTTTTTTACCCACTGCCAGTGCCGTATTTGAAGGCAAAGTCCAAGGGGTGGTCGTCCACGCCAAGAAAAATACATCACCATGAGCATCCTTAAATAAGAATTCAGAATTTTCATTTTTCTGAACTTTAAATTGAGCAACAACAGTATTATCTTTTACATCGCGATAGCAACCGGGCATATTTAATTCGTGCGAACTTAATCCGGTTCCGGCAGCAGGCGAATAAGGTTGGATAGAATATCCTTTATAAAGCAAACCTTTGTCGTATAATTTTCGCAAAAGATTCCAAACGGTTTCAATGTATTTATTATCGAAGGTAATGTAGGGATCATCCAGATTTACCCAATAACCCATTCGCTTGGTTAGGTCGTCCCATTTGTCTTTATGTTTCATTACCTCTTTTCGACAGGCTTTGTTATAATCCTCAACGCTGATGTTTTTTCCGATGTCTTCTTTGGTGATGCCAAGGGTTTTTTCGGTAGCAATTTCGATGGGTAGTCCGTGAGTATCCCAACCGGCTTTACGTTTTACGTAAAATCCTTTAAGGGTTTTATAACGACAGAAAATATCTTTAATCGCACGAGCCATCACATGGTGAATACCGGGCATTCCATTGGCAGATGGAGGTCCTTCGTAAAAAACAAAAGGCTTGTTTCCTTCGCGAATTTCTAAGCTTTTATCAAAAATATTGTTCTCTTCCCAGTATTTTTCAACTTCTTTTCCAATGCTCGATAAATCGAGTTTTTTGTACTCTTGATATTTTACTTTATTCGTATTCATTCAATTAAGATATTTCTAAGTTTAGTAAATGGGCTGCAAAAGTATGAAAAAAAACGATATTCTCCATAGGCATAATAGCTTATTCGTTTGTGAATCATTTCATTTGAGAGATTTAGGATAAAATGAAAAAAAGCCGTGAATTTCACGGCTTTATGTTTTGATATGTTCAGAAAAAATATTATTTATTAAATAATAGATTATTAATAATAGAAATAGCATAAAGAGGGATGTTGATGAAGTTCTCAGATTGTATAAAATTTCTGGGAGAAGCCCTGAAGATTAGCTTAGGACTATATTTTTCATTATAACTTTTCAAGCTCTTCATAGTTAGACTGGTACCGCTTTTAATTTCTAAAGGATAAATATTATTTGAAGATTGAAAGATGAAATCAACTTCTGCTGCACTTTTCGATGTCCAATAGTATAATTTATAATCCTGAGTTGAAACTAACTCAGAAGCTGCATAATTTTCGATGAAAGCACCATTATACTCTTTAAATAAGTCGATTGGTTTTATAATGATATCAGATGTTAGATTTAACATTGCACCTAATAAACCAGTATCCAGTAAGTATATTTTAAATTTTGTGTAATCAGCATAACCGGCTAACGGAATTTTAGGAGATTCAATATTATAGATAACATTTATTAAGCCAGCATTTTTTAGCCATTCTATTGTTTGTTCAAACATCTGAGCTCGGGCTCTTTTGCGAACACCACTGTATTTAAACTTTTTATTTTCTTTAGCTAATTGGTTAGGAATAGAATTCCAGAGTTCTGAAGTTTTAATTGCTTGTGAGTTCTCAGTATATTTTGAAAAATCTCTTTCGTATGCTTTAAGTATATCATTCTGAATTTTCCTTGCAGAATTTATATCTTTTTCATTGAGATAAGATTGTAAAACCTCTGGCATTCCTCCAAGGTATAAATACATTTTAAAATGAGTGAGTATTTTTTCATGTAATATCTCAGGTAATGATTCTATCCTTTGAAATAGGTTTAGTTTTGTAACTAACAATTCTTCGCCATAAGCAAACAAATACTCCATAAAATTCATGGGGTAGAGTGTCATAAAATTTACTTTTCCAACTGGAAAGCTACTTTGTCTTCCAATACTCACTCCAAGTAAAGAACCTGCAGCTATTATATGATATTCAGGTGCTTGTTCATAAAAATATTTAAGGCTTGTCAATGCTTCAGGAGCAGCCTGAATTTCATCAAAGAAAATTAAAGTATCAGTAGCATTTATACTTTGCCCTTTATATAAACTGAGATCGTTTATTATTCTATTTGGGTCTAAGTTTTGGTTAAATATTGTCTTTAAACCAGAATCTTGCTCAAAATTTAAGGTTATATAATTAGCATATTCATTATGATTTATTTCCTGCCCTTTTCTGTGATATC
>JAOZQX010000002.1:0-4617 GCA_029931995.1 Bacteroidales bacterium | reverse complement strand
CATTATTACCCAATTCATTTACAAGATAAGTTTTTCCTACTTGTCTGGCACCTTGTAATAACAATGGTTTACGGGTATTACTGTTTTTCCAGTCAATAAGGTTCTTATATAAGATCCTTTTCATGTTTTTTATTTATCAAAAGTGCATTAATACATTAGTAAATGTACCAAAAAGTGTTATATATTACAAATATATATACTGAAAAGTGTTATAAGTGTATTAAAACATGTGCCAAAAAGTGTTATAAGTGTATGAAAAGATGTATCAAAAAGTGTTATATGTGTATGAAAAAAATTACTATAAGAAAGTATTATAGGTGTATAGGTAAAGTAAGTAGTATTAACTATTTATTATTTAGTAATAATAGAAGGATTCCTGTTAAAATGGATATGATGAAATTTATTAATACTATTAACCACCATTTTTTTACATGGAAAACGTTACCCTCTAATTCTCTTATTGTTAATCTTTGGATTTTATTTTCTAAGTTAATTTCTTCTTCTATGTCATTTATTATATTTTCACCGAGAGGTGTAATAGTTGCATTCAATGCTCCAATACCTCTTAAAATATATTCTTGTTCATGTAATTCTGAAAAAACTTTAAGTAAGTTTTTCCAGGAAATTTTGTCTTCAATTTCATTATATAAATTTTCTAACTCAACATCTGGGTTTTGTGCAATAGTATTTAATACTAATAGAATTTGTTTTTTGTCCATAATATTCTTATTTTAAGTTTTGTATATGCCTATGAAAAAGACTTAGTTTAATGAATCAAATCGAACAAATGAAAGCTCTTATTAATACTTTCATTATCCTTAAAGGGGAGAAAAACTTATTTGTGTTCTAGTATGTACGTATAAATATAAGAAATAATAATTTTTTTGAAAGCTAATATTTCAATGGATCATAATTGTAAATATTCAAACAAAAAGTCTGGATCATGTGTAATGGTTGATTAGGTTCTTTAATATCCAGCCGCCTGTCCGTCTTTTCGGGATTCGGAAGCACCAAAATAAACCCCTTTTTCTTCATCCCAAAGTATGGCTTGGTAACCGCCATAGCCACCTAAGTCCCATTGGATTTTATGTCCCATTTGCATTAGCTTTTGGAGTTCATCCCAATGGATTCCGCTTTCCAGATAAAGGATTCCGCCATCGGTCATTTTGCCACCTGTTGGTTGAGATGCCCCACCATGGCGCATACGTGGTGCATCGCCGGCTTCCTGTAAACTCATTTTAAAATCAATCAGATTGATTACCATTTGAGCATGGCCTTGTGGTTGCATCGAGCCACCCATCAAACCAAAACTAATATATGGTTTTCCGTCCTTGGTAATAAAGGCAGGAATGATTGTGTGGAACGGACGTTTGCCCGGTTCAAATACATTCAAATGGCCTTCTTCCAGACTAAACATTTCGCCACGGTCTTGTAAAATAAAACCTAGACTCGGAGGACACATTCCTGAACCCATTCCGCGGTAATTACTTTGGATGAGGGAAATCATATTCCCGTCTTTATCGGCAACGGTTAAATAAATCGTATTTCCGGTTTCGATTTTACCGGGATCGTAAGTTTTACCGGCACGTTTATCGTTGATTAATGCGCGGCGTTTTGCTGCGTATTCTTTAGAAATTAATTCATTAATGGGCAGATCGTTAAAAGCAGGATCGGCATAAAATTTAGCACGGTCTTCAAAAGCTAATTTTTTCGCTTCGGTGAAATAATGAATGTATTCGGCACTGCCAAATCCCATAGCTTCCACATCATAGCCCTCCATAATATTCAGGATTTGAAGGGCTGCGGTACCTTGTCCGTTGGGTGGCAATTCCCACACATCATAACCTCTGTAATTAGTACTGATAGGTTCAACCCACTCTGAATAATGAGCAGCCATGTCTTCGTAGGATAAAAATCCACCCTGCTCTTTGAAAAATTTATCAATGGTTTTGGCGATGCTACCCTTGTAAAATTCATCTCTTCCGCCTTTGGCAATTTTTTCGAAAGTATTTGCCAAGGCAGGATTTTTAAAGATTTCACCTTTTTGAGGGGCTCTACCATTGGGCATAAAAACATCAGCAACATTGGGATATTTTTTTAAACGCTTGGTTCCGCCCTGCATATAATAGGCGATGAGTTCGGAAACGGGAAATCCATTACGGGCGTAGTCAATTGCGGGTTGTAGGATTTCTTTCATATCCAGCTTCCCCATTTTTCCGTGCAATTCGAACCAACCATCAACACAGCCGGGCACAGAAACAGGAAGAGGCCCAAAAGCCGGAATACTTTCGTATCCATTTTTTTTAAAGTAATCAAGACTGAGTGATTTTGGCGAACGTCCACTGGCATTCAGACCGTATAATTTTTGATCTTTGGCGCTCCAAACAATGGCAAATAAATCGCCACCCATACCGTTTCCAGTAGGTTCCATTAAGCCTAAAACAGCATTCGCTGCAATGGCTGCATCTATGGCATTTCCGCCTTTTTTTAATATATCGAGGGCAACCTGAGTAGCCAAAGGCTGGCTGGTTGCTGCCATTCCGTATTGGGCAATCACTTCGGAGCGCGTGGCAAATTCGCGTCCGGTAACTCTATCCACTGCCATTAATTGAACAGCAAATGCAGAAATAAAGAGTAGTGTAATTAGTTTTTTCATTTTCTTTATTTATTAAAGAGGTTGATAACTGACTTAGTCATAGCGGCTACACCTGTTTTGAAGGTAGGCTCAAAATCGGGCAAGAAGGCCGAATTATGTAAAGATGGAATTGAACTTCCATGCTCTTTATGATTGTTGTAAACTTCTTGACTCACGCTTCCCAGCCAGAATAGGGCGATTGGAATTTGCTCTTCGGTTCGACCATATTTCCCAAAATCTTCGGCAACGGTGGCAGGATCCACTTGATAAATCTGCTCTTTACCTAAAATATTTTGCATAGATTTTACGGCATTCAAAACCAGCTCCGGATTATTTGTAACCGGAGGGGTGTATTGATCGCCAATCTTAATTACCGGCATTTTTTCTTCAGGAACTCCTGCAGAAACCGCAATTCCTTTGGGGATACGATAAAGGGCTTCTTTAATTTCTTCGTAAACTTCATCCTTAAAAAAACGTATGGTGAGTTGCATTTTTACCTCATTGGGAATGATGTTGTGTTTACTTCCACCATGGATGGAACCTACTGTAATTACAGCTGGATTAAAGGGGTTTATTTCGCGACTTACAACGGTTTGCAAAGCAAGTACTGTACGTGAAGCCAAAACCACGGGATCGATTGTAGTGTGGGGCATAGCGCCATGTCCACCAACACCAAACATGCTGATGTCAACAGAATTTACACCCGCAAAAATGGTTCCGGGATAATAACCGATTTCACCTGCAGGTAAATCGGCACTTACGTGATAACAAAGCGCATAGTCGGGAGTCGGGAATTTTTTGAATAAGCCATCCTTGATCATGGCGATGCTACCGGCACTCATTTCTTCGGCAGGCTGAGCAATGGCAATTATTGTACCCGACCATTTATCTTTTAAGTCAACCAGCGTTTTCAAGATTCCCAGCCAAACAGTCATATGCATATCGTGGCCACAAGCATGCATAACCGGAGCCTCTTTTCCGCTATAGTCTTTCATTACCACTTTGCTGGCAAAATCTAAACCGGTACTTTCTTTAATGGGCAGCGCATCCATATCGGTACGGAGCATGATGGTTTTACCCTCCCCATTTTTGAATACACCCACCACACCGTTTCCACCAAGATTGGTTGTTACTTCAAAGCCCATTGCTTTGAGTTGAGCCGCCATTTTTTTGGAGGTTTCAAACTCCATCAACGAAAGTTCGGGGGTTTGGTGAAGATGAATATAGAGTTCCTGTTTTTGTTTTAATTGAAGATCGATTTGCTTTTGTATTGCTTTATTTAAGTCATTTTGAGAAAATAAAATACCACCAAATAAAAAGCTTAAGATACAGAGTAAGAATAGTTTCTTCATTTTAAATAGTATTAGAGCCTAGCAAAGTTAATAATTCAAAAATATATTGGAATATAAATAGATGAATGAATGATTTCTATCTACACATAAATCTATTTATCATTTTTGTAACTTAGCCTGATAAAATTTTCCATTGATAAAACCGGAAACCATACAAGAAATATTTGATACTGCCCGTGTAGATGAGGTGGTTGGGGAGTTTGTTTCGCTTCGTAAACGTGGGGTGAACATGATTGGATTGTGTCCGTTTCACAACGAAAAAACGCCCTCTTTTACGGTTTCTCCCGCCAAGGGGATTTATAAGTGCTTTGGTTGTGGAAAGGGTGGTAATTCCGTGAACTTCGTCATGGAACATGAGCATTATACTTATCCTGAGGCGCTTAAATACCTTGCGAAAAAATATAATATTGAGGTTGATGAGGAAGAACAAACACCTGAACAAAAAGAGTATCTGAATGAACAGGAAAGTTTGTATCATGTGTCGACTTTTGCTCAGCAATATTTTACTGAAAATTTACATAAATCTGAAGAAGGAAAAGCCATCGGACTTTCCTATCTCCTGGATAGGGGTTTTTCGGAAGCTGTGATCGAAAAATTTCAGGTAGGCTATTGTATCGATAAATTCGAGGA
>JAOZQX010000371.1 GCA_029931995.1 Bacteroidales bacterium | reverse complement strand
CTGGAAAGAAACGTGAAAAAGTTGCATCAATTGTAGCTGGAGATATCGGTACAACCATTAAATTAAAAAGTACAACTACAAATACCACTTTAAACTCAGGAAAAAATTCATCGGTTATTATTGAAAAAATTGTTTATCCTGATCCAAAATTCCGTGTAGCTGTTAAGGCATTAAATACTGGAGATGATGAAAAATTAGGTGGTATTTTAAACATCACACATAAAACAGATCAAACTATTTTGGTTGAATATTCAAGAGAATTAAAACAATTAATTCTTCAAGGACAAGGTGAATTGCACTTAAACATTGTTAAATGGCAATTAGAAAACCAAGAAGGCATTCCTGTTGAATATATTGCACCAAAAATTCCTTATCGCGAAACCATTACCAAGAGTGCAAAATCAATGTATCGCCACAAAAAACAATCTGGTGGTTCTGGTCAATTTGGTGAAGTTCATATGTTGATTGAGCCTTATTCAGAAGATATGGTTGATCAAAAAGATTTTCCAATCCGTGGCCGCGAAGAGGTACAATTAGACTGGGGTGGTAAACTAATTATGCATACATGTATAGTTGGTGGTGCTATTGATGCACGTTTTATGCCGGCCATTATGAAAGGTTTAATGGAGAAAATGGAAGATGGTCCATTAACCGGATCGTATGCCCGCGATATTGTTGTAAGTATTTATGACGGTAAAATGCACCCCGTTGATTCAAATGAGATTTCATTTAAATTGGCTGCTCGTCACGCATTCCGTGAAGCATTTAAAAATGCAGGACCAAAAATTATGGAACCTATTTATGATGTGGAAGTATTGGTTCCGGAAGAAAAAATGGGTGATGTGATGACAGACTTACAGAGTCGTCGTGCGATTATTATGGGAATGGATGCCGAAGGTACTTATCAGAAAATTAAAGCAAGAGTTCCTTTAGCAGAAATGAACCGTTACTCTACGGCTTTAAGTTCGATTACTTCGGGTCGTGCTATGTACGGAATGAAGTATGCTGAGTATGCTCAAGTTCCTAGCGATATTCAAGATAAGCTCTTGAAAGAATACGAAGAAAGCCTGGAAGAAGAATAGATCTTTATTTACAATTTGATATACCCAAAAAGGGGAGTCACCATATGGTGACTCCCCTTTTTATTTACCAAAACAAATCCAAAATCTTCGCATGATCTTCATCACTTAGCCTGTGATTTGCCCCACCAACTTTATTCTCATTCATGGCTTTTAGAGCATCCTGTTTATTTTCATCGCCTTTAGTAATCTCACTAAAACGAATAGGACATTC